>NZ_JBGMEK010000004.1:0-190804 GCF_041447265.1 Microbulbifer epialgicus | reverse complement strand
TCGGTGCCAAAAAAGCTGGTTTGTTGGTACTGATCGGTGTCCGTGAGCATCATTATCCTTGAGCATTTCGACCAGAAATTTGGATCAGAATAGCGAAAACTGGTCGAAATGGCTATGTCATATATCCACGTAGTCCTAGTGCCACAAGGTCTGGAGACTTTTTTCAGGGTCGACTATTTACTTTGTGATGGGGGTTCTTTAAATCCTGGGATTGGCTATTTTTGACCGATTTCTAGGTGATCTTGCTTGTGATTGATCTTGGGTTGATATTGAAAGTACCTTGAGATTATTTTTGAAATTTAATCTTTTTACAGTGTGTTTTCAGGGGGTGATTGCCAATTTCTCAATAATCGAGAGTCGAATAAGAAATATAATGGGCTGGCGGTAAGCGCCTTCGCTCCAAAGATTTCCATAAAGATCAGGATCTCTTATCACATAGTTGGTAAATTCTTTCTCTGATCCAGATATGTGCGGGGCTGTAATGGGTGCGCTCATGCCATGCCATTATTTTGCTGAAACCGGGGATCTCGAATGGCAGCGTAATAGTGGCAAGGCCGTCAATGCCACAGATCAGTCTTTTCGGTATCACCGCACATAGTTCACAGTTTTTCAGTATCTCTATCAAAGATAAAAAGCTGGGTACTGAAATGGTAACCTGCCTATGTCTGCCCATGGAATTCAGAACGGTATCGGTTACTCCGTGAAATGTATTGCCGGAAAAGGAAACAATACCGTGTTTCAGGCTGCAGAACTCATCCAACGTCAGCGTGTTCTTATGTGCATGAGGATGGCCGCTGGCCATAATGCAGGTATAGTCTTCCTTGAATAGCGTTTTTGCTCGTAGCTCTTTGTGGACCGAGTCGGGTGTGGTTATCGCCAGGTCCAATTGGCCCCGCTCCATCAGGGCAAAGGTTTGTGAGTCATTGATCGGTTGAATGGAGATTCTAATATTTGGAGCTTCTTCTTGCAGGGCATAGATCAGCGGCGTAACAATGACCTTTAGCGCGTAGTCGGTAGCAGCAATAGAAAGCTTCATTGTGCTTTCCTTTGGATCAAAAGTCGTGGGCGCCAAAATGTCCTCTATTTCGCTCAGTATTTTTTTGACCGGGCCGGCCAGCTCCAGGGCGCGAGGGGTGGGGCTGATTCCATGTTGGGAGCGGATGAATAGCGGGTCGTTAAGACTACTGCGCAATCTGGTCAGCATACCACTCACGGCAGGTTGAGTGACAGAGAGGCGTTCCGCTGCCCGTGATACATTTCGCTCGTCCATTAGGATGTCAAAGGCTCTGAGCAGGTTTAGATCTATGTTTCTGATATTTATCATTGTCACTTGCTGCCACAGGTTTCCTAAATTTGAGGGGGTGCACTCAAGTGGTGGTGGGGCCTCGGCCTAGTGATTATATAAAGGCGGTTCTAAAGTGGCTTGCTATAGCTGTATCCCGATTTCAGCAAGTGGGCTCGCTCGGTGATGGTGGGGATATCAGGGTGAGGTTGAATTAGCAGTAAAAAGAAAAAGGGCTTATATCTTGCGATATAAGCCCTTTTTGTATGGCGCGCTCGGGAGGATTCGAACCTCCGACCGCCTGGTTCGTAGCCAGGTACTCTATCCAGCTGAGCTACGAGCGCGTTGTGGTTGCGAACTATAGTTGGTTGATCTTGCTAAGTCAACTGATTTTTCAGAAAAAATCTTTAAAAATCCGCAAGTTACCGAGCCCCTCCAACTTCTGGTAGCGTGCCATTGAAGCTCGATAGGGCGCGCATTCTGCCTTGTGGGCAGGGTGTTTGCAAGCCCTATTTTTAAAATAGCCGCTTCGTGGCTTGAGAGGGGCGCTCCTTGTAAACCGCATGGAAGTGGGAATCTTTTTCGCCCGTGCTGGCGGAGAACTATACTGATTGTTCCACCGCAATGCGGCAGCAACCCCAGCAGTTTGAGGCTGCCCATCCATATTAGCGAGACCCTATGCCAATGGCAGATGACCAGGACAAGGGGCAGAAGCTGCCGCCAGAGGAGCCGCAATCTCCCCTGTCGGGCAAACCTTTGCAGCAGAGCCCCCTTAGCTGCCTGCAGTATGTGATCCTGATCTTTCTGGTCATTATGACCCTTCAATACTGTTCCAATGGGCAACTGGGCTCTGCCAGGGAAGCCTTAGCTTACAGTGATTTTAAAAAAGCAGTAGGTGAAGGTAAGGTCGCGAGTGTGGTTTTTGCAGGTGATCGCATTACCGGGACTTACAAGACACAGACTGGTGAGCACAGTGCTGAGCAAAGAGAGAGAAGGCAGCGCGAGCCTCACCACTTCACCACTATCTTGCCCTCGGTGCAAGACCCTGACTTATTGCCGCTATTGGAGAAGCAGGGGGTGGAAATCCAGGCGGAATCACCCCAGGGGGGCTACTTGCAACGACTGCTTATTCTCCTTTTGCCCTGGATCTTGATTATCGGTCTGTTGATCTGGCTCGGTCGTCGTATGCAGGAACGGATGAGTGGAGCAGCACCTGGCAGCCCTTTCGGATTCGCACGCTCTCCAGCCAAGCGCTTTGAACGGAGCAAGTCACTTGTGAGTTTTGATGATGTTGCGGGCCTCAGTAACGCCAAGAAAGACCTGCAGGAGATTGCAGGCTACCTTAAGGACCCAGAACACTATCGTAAGCTCGGGGCAAAAATACCCAAAGGCATACTCCTTATGGGCCCACCTGGCACCGGCAAGACGTTAATGGCCAAAGCCCTTGCTGGCGAGAGTGAGGCGCCTTTTTTCAGTATCAGCGGCTCGGAATTTATTGAGATGTTCGTGGGCGTAGGGGCATCGCGTGTACGGGATATGTTTGCGGAAGCCAAGAAAGAGGCCCCCGCGATCATCTTCATTGATGAAATTGATTCGGTTGGGCGAGCGCGGGGAACAGGCCTGGGGGGCGGTCACGATGAGCGTGAGCAAACACTTAACCAGATACTGGGGGAAATGGACGGTTTCGATCCTCAGGAGGCGGTGGTTGTAGTTGCAGCGACCAATCGACCAGATGTCCTCGATGCAGCGCTCCTCCGCCCTGGACGTTTTGATCGCAAAATCACCTTGGATCTGCCAGATAAGATTGCCCGCGAGGAAATTCTGCAGATTCACTCCCGTGAGGTCCCCCTACAAGGTGAGGTTGACCTCGAGCACCTGGCCGCCCTTACGGCAGGCTTTGCTGGCGCCGACTTGGAAAACCTGATCAATGAAGCTGCACTTTTGGCTGGACGGGAAAACAAGACTGCGGTTGATATGGACTGCCTCCTGCGGGCCAGGGACAAAGTTGTGCTCGGTGGTGAACGGGAAATGGTGATGGGGGAGGAGGATAGGCGAACGGTTGCCTATCATGAGGCTGGCCATGCCTTGGTCGCCACCTTGCTCCCCAATGCTGATCCACTGGAGAAGGCGACTATTATTCCTCGAGGTCATAGCCTTGGAGCAACGGAGCAAATCCCCGCGGAGGAGCATCATAATATGCGAACCAGTTACCTGCAGGATCGTATCGGAGTGATGCTGGGGGGGAGGCTGGCTGAGCGAGTGGTTTTCAATGAAGTTAGCACAGGGGCTGAGTCGGACTTGAAGCAGGCCACGCGCTTGGCCCGACACATGGTTACTCATTGGGGGATGAGTGAAAAATTGGGGCCTGTGGCTTTTCGCCGCGGAGAGGAACATATATTCCTGGGCAGGGAGATGGCTCAGCAGAAAGATTTTAGCGAGCACACTTCTGAAATTATTGATGACGAAATTATTGCCCTGGTAAGCGGCATAGAACGAAAAGTCGAACAACTCTTGAGGGGGCATCGCCAGCAACTCGATGCTCTGGCCGAGGCATTGATGAAAAGGGAAACCCTGGATGGGGAAGAAATTCATAAAATTATTGCGCGAGCTTGAAGCTCAAATTCCGCCACATACTAATTAATCAAAAATTTCCTTATAAAATTCACCAAGAAGGTTTGGACTTGGTGGTCAAAAATTAATTTCACTCCATATAACGTTTTAAATAATTTGGGAGGTCGCACTTTTAATGGGATGTTCATAAGTACCAGTTGTGACTTTTCTTCCTCTCTTTGTTGCGAATGATATTTTGACTGTTCGGTCTTATTGATTAATATCAATTGGATTTAGTTAAAGAAAACTTTTTGAGCCCGGTTTGTATTTTTTTAAGGTTGCTGGTAGAGGTAGCGGATTTTTAGTTTTGACGACCAATATATGACAAAAATCTGATGGTATTCTCCCTTGTTTTGCAATTTTTTTGTTCGTTGCTTTTTGAGTTCTTCTGCTGAGGGCGAACTTTCCAGACTAATTGAGTTATTTTTATCGTTATCCACGATAAATAGACTTTCACCTGACGTTGTGACCTTGTAACCTGTCAGTGTCACAGAAATCACGCGAACTCTGTGTCTCTTTATCAGCACGGTCTTTGATCGGAGTCTCGTTAAAGTCGGAATCTCATTCAGAGAATAGAGCAGCGAGACCAAGTAGTACCGATTGCGATAAGTCCGTTGTTGTAGATAAAAAAAATAAAACAATGGAGAGAAAACATGGGAAGTCCGTCAAGACTTAAGCAGCATTCTGCTCTGCTTTCCGCCTGTTCAGTAGCAACTCTTTGGTTAGCCAGTGGTGCAATCCCTAGTTTTGCCGCTGAGGGTTCGGTTAGTACTCTTATGGAAGAGGTGCAAGTCACCGCACGTAAACGCGCCGATGCGGAGATATTGCAGGAAGTTCCGGTAGCGGCAACTGCCTACTCCGGCGACCAGCTGGAGGCCTTGCATACTAAAGATCTGCAAAGCCTTTCGTTCAAAATGCCCAACGTTCAGTTGGAGGATGTGGGCACCGTCAAAAATACCGCGAATTTTACTGTGCGTGGGCTTGGAATTAACAGCTCCATTCCATCTATTGACCCCACAGTGGGTGTTTTTGTTGATGGAATGTACCTGGGGGTCAATGCGGGTGTTGTTACCGACCTGTTTGACCTGGAGGGTATCGAGGTTTTACGGGGTCCGCAGGGGCTACTGTTTGGCCGCAATGTGACTGGTGGTGCCGTGGTGATTAAGAGTGCTCGCCCTACAGATGAGTTCTCCTCTCGGATCAAAGTTTCTTTAACTGACAATCTGGATACGGTAACTGCCGGCTCCATCAACGGGGCTATCTCAGATTCAGTTAATGGCCGTTTGACGGTCTATCACAATAATGATCGTGGCTGGTTCGAGAATGTGGCAACAGGCAATGATAATGCCGGAGCCTCCGACAGTTGGTTTATTCGTCCAAGCTTTAGTATCCAGTTGGACGAGACCGCGGAGTTACTGGTGCGCATGGAGCACGGACGCCTGGATTCCGATGGCGTGGTGGCGCAAAACCGCGGCTACGAATCGACCATGGTTCGAACTTTAGAGGGGCCACAGTTCGCACCAAGTGCGCCCATATTTGCTGCAGCATTTGGCGTAGATGATTGGGATAACGGCAAAAATTCATTTGAAGTGGCGCAGGATGACGAGGGCTACCAGAAAGATGAGTGGAGCCAGATAATTACCGAGTTTAACAAAGATGTGGCCTTTGGCGATGGCACCATCACCAATATACTCGCCTGGCGTGAGTACGAGGCCCGTGGTATTGGAGATATTGATTCTCTACCGGTTACTCTTTTCCATGCAGATTCCAGTGTGGACCAGAGCCAGCTTAGTAATGAGCTTCGTTATGCTGGGCGTTTTGGCCGCACGGCCCTGACCACCGGAGTTTACTGGTTCAGTCAGGATATAACTTATCTTGAAAACAGACTGTTAGAGTTTGGTCGAACTAGTATAACGGGGGGAGGAGAGCAGGATCACAGTACCTATGGCATCTTTGCCCAGGCAGATATTGACCTGAATGAAGCCTGGGTACTGACCTTGGGTGGACGCTATTCGAGCGAAGAAAAAGATGCAAAAATTGCCTCAATTCCATTGAATTTCTGCACTCTGGATGGTTGTGCGGCCTATGACTTTGAGGACAGCCAGAGCTGGAATGCCTTTACGCCAAAGGTTGGACTACAGTGGACTGTATCTGAAGATACCCATCTCTATACGTTCTGGACCAAGGGCTTCCGCAGTGGTGGTTACAACTTCCGTAACGCAGGTATTAATCCTAGTACCGCTAGGCCCTATACCCCACAGGTAACTGATCAGGAAGAGCAAAGTAGCTTTGAGATTGGTGCCAAGGTAGATTGGCTGGATGGACGTTTGCGTACCAATATGGCGGTTTTCCATAACACCATTGATGATATGCAGAGGGAGGAAAACCTGCCTGACCCATATACTGGTGTTGCGCAGATAATCCGTAACACCGCCGATGCCACTATTCGGGGGGCTGAGTTGGAGGCCATGGCGGTACTGACCGAGAATTTGCTGTTTACTTTTAATATCGGCTATGTGGATGGTGACTACGATAAAGTACTGGGAGATCTCAATGGGGATGGTGTTGTAGATGGCACTGACCTTGGTCTTGAGATTCCTCGCCTAGCTCCATGGACTTATGGTGTCGGATTTGTCCATGATCTGCAGTTAGGCGCCTATGGTAGTTTGACCTCCCGCGTTAACTTTAATCATCGGGATGCGGCGCCTTATACCGATGATAATCGCGGAATGTTGTCCGAAGTCGATATGCTGGACTTCAGTATTGGCTATACCCCGGATAGTGGCAGTTTCACTGTCTCCATGTTTGGTAAGAATATGCTGGATGAAGTGACAGAGGGTAACAATACTCAGCTACCGTCTATTATGGGAGGGGTTGGTGCGAGCTTTACTCCGCTCAATAAAGGGCGTGTTATTGGGCTTGAGGCTCTCTACGAATTTTAATTAAAGAGATATTCCCCTGATAAGATTTTATTGTCAAGCTCAGGGGGGAACTAACTGGCGGCTGTGCCGCTTCTGCGAAATACCAATAGGTGCATTGCGGGAGCGGCTTCAGCCGCTGTTATTTTTATGGTCTATAAACCCACCCGTCGTTCACTTAAAGCTCTTACTAGCGAGAGTGAGACGTCTCTTTTTGGTATCAGCGGCTCGGAATTATCTGCAGAAGCCAAGAAAGAGGCTCCCGCGATCATCCTCATTGATGAAAAGGGAAATCCTAGATGGGGAAAAGATCCATAAGATCTTTGCGCGAGTTTGAAACCCAAATTCTGCTATGTACTAATTATTCATAAATTTATTTAAAAAATACACAAAAAGAAGTTTGGATTTGGTGGTGCAAAAATAATTTCACTCCATCGAGTGTTTAAAGTAAGTCGGGAAGCTGCGCTCTCTATGGAATACCCAAAAGTGTCATTTGTGACTTTTCTTCCTCTCTCGACTGTAAATGATACCTCGACAAACCGACCTTAATGGTTAATGTCAATTGAATTTATTTGAAAGAATTTTTTAATTCCGCTTTGTAGTTTTTTTAAGGCTGCTGGCTGCTGATACGTGTAGTGGAGGTTCAGTTTTGATGGTTACCAATATATGGCAAAAGATCTTGGTCGTATTTTCCCTTGTTTTGTAAGTTTTTGCTTTTGAGTATCGAGTTGATTTTGCACTGATATGGTGCGTTTTTCAGTTTTCTATTCGTTACCTTTTAAATTATTCTACTGAGGGCGGGCATTCCAGACTAATTGAGTTATTTTTATCGTTATCCACGATAAATAGTCTTACACTCGATGTTGTGAGTCTGTAACCTGTCAGTGTTTCAGAAATCACGCGAACTCAGTGTCTCTTTATCAGCACGGTCTTTGATCGGAGTCTCGGTAAAGTCGGAATCTCATGTAGTGGGTAGAGCACGACGCCAGGTAGTGCCGATTGTGATAAGTCCGTTGTTGTAGATAAAAAAATAAAACAATGGAGAGAAAACATGGGAAGTCCGTCAAGTCTCAAGCAGCACTCTGCTCTGCTTTCTGCCTGTTCAGTCGTAACCCTTTGGTTGGCCAGTGGGGCAACCCCTAGCTTTGCTGCTGAAGGCTCGGTCGGTACTCTGATGGAAGAGGTTCAGGTCACCGCACGTAAGCGTGCAGATGCGGAGGTTTTGCAAGATGTGCCTGTAGCAGCCACAGCCTATTCTGGCGACCAATTAGAGGCACTACAAACTAAGGATCTGCAGAGTCTTTCGTTCAAAATGCCCAATGTTCAGTTGGATGATGTGGGCACAGTAAAAAACTCCGCGAGCTTTACTATTCGCGGTCTCGGCGTAAACAGCACCATTCCAACCATTGATCCCACTGTAGGGGTTTTTGTGGACGGTATGTACATGGGCATTAATGCCGGTGTTGTAACGGACCTGTTTGATTTGGAGGGCATTGAGATTTTACGTGGCCCGCAGGGACTGTTGTTTGGGCGAAATGTAACCGGTGGCGCGGTAGTCATTAAAAACTCGCGCCCCACTGAAGAATTCTCTTCCAGATTCAAAGTTTCTTTGACTGATAATTTTGACACTACTGCCGCAGGTTCTATCAATGGAGCTATTACAGACTCGGTAAATGGCCGCTTGACGGTGTATCACCATAATGACCGCGGTTGGTTTGAGAATGTGGCCACTGGCAACGATAACGCCGGGGCTTCTGATAACTGGTTTATTCGTCCGAGTTTTAGTATTCAGCTAAATGATACCGCAGAGCTACTGGTGCGTATGGAGCACGGACGTATGGACTCAGATGCGGCGGTAGCGCAGAACCGAGGTAGTGAACACTATATTGTTGATCATGGGGGTATTCCTATTGTCTACCCGAGTGCCACCCAGATTGCAGAATCATTGGAGATTTACAACTGGGATAATTCAGAGGATTCCTTTGAAGTGGCTCAGGATGAAGAGGGTAGTCAAAAGGATGAATGGAGCCAGGTCATCACTGAGTTTAATAAGGATGTCGCTTTTGGTAGTGGCACTATTACTAACATACTGGCATGGCGTGAATTTGATGCGCAGGGTTTAGGGGATGTCGATGCATTGCCTCTCCCTTTATTTCATGCGGAATCCAGCTTAGAACAAAGCCAGGTCAGTAATGAATTACGCTATGCAGGTCGGTTTGGCCCCACTGCCCTGACCAGCGGGCTCTATTGGTTTAGCCAGGATCTGTCTGCCCTTGAAAGACGGATTTTGAACGGTGGCAAAAAGATAATAGGGGGTGGGGGGAAGCAGGATCACAGCACTTATGGCATTTTTGCCCAGGCAGATATCGACTTGAATGAGGCCTGGGTATTGACGCTGGGTGGGCGTTATTCTATCGAGGAAAAAGACACCAAAATAGCTTCCGTACCTTTGAATTTTTGTACGATGAATGGCTGTGCTGCCTACGATTTTGAAGATAGTGAAAGCTGGAATGCCTTCACTCCGAAGGTAGGGTTGCAGTGGAGTGTATCTAATGATACCCAGTTGTATACCTTCTGGACTAAAGGGTTCCGCAGTGGTGGTTATAACTTCCGTAATGCCGGAGTTGACCCGAGTACTCAGAAGCCTTATCCCCCACAGGCAACAGAGCAAGAGGAGCAAAACAGTTTCGAAATTGGGGCCAAGGTGGATTGGCTGGATGGGCGTCTGCGCACCAATATGGCGGTATTTCACAACACTATCGATGATATGCAGCGGGAGATAAACCTACCTGATTATCATACCGGAGTTGCACAAATTATTCGCAATACTGCTGATACCACTATCCGCGGTGCTGAATTAGAGGCAATGGCAGCCCTTACCGAGAGTTTGCTATTTACCTTTAATGTTGGCTACGTGGATGGTGACTACGATAAGGTACTGGGCGATATCAGTGGCGATGGTGTGGTGGATGACACTGATCTTGGCCTGAATATACCCCGCTTGGCGTCCTGGACTTACGGTGTTGGCCTGGTTCATGACCTGCAGCTCATTTCCTACGGGACCATTACTTCCCGAGTGAACTTTAATCACCGGGATACGTCGCCATATACTGATGATAACCAGCGCTGGCTGTCAGAAGCTGATATGTTGGATTTCAGTATCGGCTATACACCAGATAGCGCTAGCTTCACTGTTTCCATGTTCGGCAAAAATATACTGAATGAGGTTACCGAGGGTAACAACACTCGGTTGCCACCTATTATGGGAGGGGTAGGTGCGAGTTTTACCCCAATTAACAAGGGGCGGATACTGGGTTTAGAGTTTATTTATGAGCTTTAACTCTGCATATCCCTAATTGTTTGTAAAGAAGACCGGGTGTGGGTATGGGTACTGCGTACCAGTATCTTGAGGTGTATTCACGGTGTACCCTGCGAGATGTATACTTTTTCCTAGTCGTAAGCTTGGCTTTTATCGTTGGGCTTAAGGATCAAAGCGGCCTGAGTCCTTCCCTCAAGGTATTTATACTTTGCAGGGTTGGGCGTGGCCGCTTTTGTTTTTACTGCGTATAAATTTGGCCGCAGTCAATTTTTAAGTTCAGTACTTTTGTACTAGCCATCATAATAGACTGGATAAAAAGTGGTTGGGAAATCCCTAGTTGTTTCAGCAAAGAGCGTTTTGACAGGAGTGGATAATGCGTGCAATTGATCTGCCAAAATACGGCGGCCCGGAGGTGATGCAGGTGGCAGATTTACCAAAGCCAGAGCCGGCTGCAGATGAGGTGCTAATCAAGGTGGCAGCCTCCGGGATAAACCGGCCCGATATTGTGCAGCGTCAAGGTTTTTATCCCCCACCGCCCGGGGCTTCTCCTATCCTCGGGCTTGAAGTTGCCGGTGAAATAGTGGCTGTTGGAGAAGAGGTAAAACGCTGGAAATTGGGCGATAAAGTTTGCGCCCTGACTAATGGTGGTGGCTACGCGGAATATGTGACAGCGCCCGAGGGACAATGCCTGCCGATCCCTGCAGGTTTATCCGAGATTGAGGCGGCGGCTTTGCCTGAAACGTTTTTTACTGTTTGGAGCAATGTTTTTGACAGGGCCAAGCTACAAAATAACGAAATCCTATTGGTGCATGGAGGCTCCTCGGGCATCGGCACTACCGCTATTCAGCTTGCCTCTCAGTTAGGTGCTCGAGTTTTTGCAACTGCCGGCTCAGCAGAAAAGTGTAAGGCTTGTGAAAACCTTGGCGCCGAAAAGGCAATTAACTATCGTGAAGAGGATTTTGTAGAGATTGTAAAGAAAGCTACCGAAAATCACGGTGCCGATGTGATTCTGGATATGGTCGGCGGAGAATACGTAGACCGTAATATCCGTGTGGCCGCTTATGATGGCCGGATCGTAAACATTGCCTATCTTCAGGGTGCCAGTGTCGAAGTTAATATGTTGCCGGTGATGCTCAAGCGCCTGACTCTGGCTGGCTCTACTCTGAGAGCCCGCTCGGCAGCAGTGAAAGCGGAAATTGCCCGTTCACTGGAGTCTAAGGCTTGGCCATTAATTGAAGCTGGAAAAGTACGTCCACAGGTAGCGGCTGAGTTTACTCTCGAACAAGTGGCCGAGGCGCATCGCCTGCTGGAATCTGGCAAGCTTATTGGAAAAATTGTATTAAAGGTTTAAAAAGTTAATTTAAAGTTGCCCTTTTCCCTTTAGGGTGGCGATACCTTTACAATTGATCCTTCGGGTGTATTTTGGGGGGAGCAAAAATCTTCCGATGATTGATTTAGTGGCGAAGTGATTGTGACTTCGTCACTCATCATCTCTACATAAGCCTTGTAAAGATTACTGATATTACGCACATACTGCACCGGCTCTGAGCCACGGACATAGCCATACCGCGCTCTTTTAAAATACTGAGGTTGGGCCAGCTTCAGCATTGCCACTTCCACATTGTCGAACCAGACATCGGGGTCCAGCCCCAGTTGTTTGGCGAGGCGTTGCGCGTCCAGTAGGTGGCCATAGCCAGCATTGTAGGAAGCTAGGGTAAACCATAGCTTATTTACCGTGGGTAGTGAGGGATTAAATCTGTCCCTTACCCAATCCATATATTTTACGCCTGCTTTAATCCCTCTCTCTGGCTCGAAAAGCGGTGGTGGGAAGCCCATTTCCTCTGCGGTCGCCGGCATAACCTGCATCAGGCCCTGTGCTCCAACAGGGGAAACTGCTTTCGGGTTAAAATTACTCTCCTGCCACATTTGCGCAACGATCATACGCCAGTCAAATTCATATTTAAATGCAGACTCTTTTACCAAATCATCGTAAGGGGACAAGTTTCCCCCAGGCATTATTCTTGTGCTTACCCTCTGCATAAAGCGCTTATTAGGCTCGAAATAAGCGGCATACTGTTTTTTGTATTGAGCTGTTTTTTGGTAACTCTGCAAAAACTTGTTGAGATTTTTCAGCAGGTGCCAATTCTGTCGGAGCACCAGCCATCCTTGAGGTTGAGGATCCCCAATCAAGGCGCCGAGCACTAGATTCGGTTGTACTGAGGCTTCAATTTTTGCACGGCCCGAGTCGACAATGGTGGCATCAACCAGTCCATCAGCGATCAGTGACAAAATCTGTGACTGGGACATATCCGGCGGAGCAACTCGGACATCGACATCGATTCCAGCATCACGCAAGGTTTCTGCTGTTTCTATAAAGGATGAATAGGCACGCAGAGTCAGTTTTCGGCCATTCAAGTCTTGAATTTGCTTTACAGGAGGATATCCCTTACCACTTACGACCTGATCTTCGGCTTCTAGAAAAGGTATGGTGAACACCATGCCTTGGGCTTCGTAAGCTGAGGTGATATTGAGCTCAGCTCCGGCAAAATCTCCCCGACCAGCTCGCAGCCAGTCCGCTAGGTTTTCCTCATAGGGCACTACAATAACTTGTAATTGAAGCTTATGCTTGTCCGCAAAAGCTTTGGCCAAGTCATAGTCGAACCCCATGAGAAGTCCTTTCCACAAAAAATAAGTGGTTGGACCGTTGTAGGTAAGCAGGCGGATAACGCCGGATTTTTTAATGCCTTTCCAATCAGTAATACGCTCTTCCTGCCCTTTTACCAGGTTGCGGGTGAGAAAATTGTCGACGGTAGACTGTAGTTGCTTGTTGGGTTTTCGCATCCCCCAGGCGATATTTTGCATGTCGCTGACTACGGCGCCGATGCGCACGTCATCTCTGTAATTACGTAGATCTTCCGCTGAAAAATCTTCTAGAATGGCAACCTGATTGTCATTTTGGTTGAGCATATCTATGAGCCCATCCCTATTTCCAAGAATGCTCAGTTCTTTTACCGTCAGGTTGGCATCTGGGTTGTCCGCGGCTAGACGTTCTGCGGTTTCAATATTCGCAGTGCCTTCGGGAACAATAAGTTCCACATTCTTTAGCTTGTTTACATCGCTGATATCCGGACCACCGGCACCGGTAATTAGTAATAGACGGGATTGGCGGATAGGAATACTGAAGTCGATAATTTCTTTACGTGAATCGGTTACGGTGAGATTGTAGGCAATGACATCCGCCTCACCGGCTATAAGCATCTCGATAGCCTCATTGGGATTTTTTGCCTTGATCCATTTGGCCTCGATTTTTAATTGGTCGGCAAGCTTGTTCGCCAAATCGAAGTGGCGCAGGCTCACAACGCTGTCGCGGGGCAGCATGTTTTCTGATGCTCCGGTTAGATTGACGAAGCGAATGGTGCCACGCTTTTTAATGTCTCTCAGGTCACCGGTTTCGATATAGTTGACCTGTTGTTCTTTTGCCGCTTTGATTAGGGAGCTGATTCCCCCCTTTTCTCCTTCGGTAGTTTTTGAACTCACAGCGGCCTGCCCCGGGCCTTCCAAACCGGTTTCGGAGTCTTTCTTGTCGCAACCCGCAAATACGAGTATCAGCACCGAAAGGAATATCAATCCCCACAAATAAGGGTTAACAGCATTATGACCACAAGTCATAGATCGCTCCAAAAGCTCTCTACCTGTGGATTATAGTGTCGCGCCCCTGCTGCTCATTTGACGGTCACCGGGTTCAGTTTTTTATGGTTTCTACCCTTGCAGAAAAGTTCCCACGGGCCAGCTGCACATCAATTTTTTGGTCAATTTTCAGAGCGTGGCTATCTTTAATTGCCTTGCCTTCGGAGTCTATGGCGATAGCGTAGCCCCGCTGGAGAACTGCGAGAGGGCTCACATTGTTGAGTAATTGTGCCAAGTGGCTGAGTCTCTCTGCATTCTGTTTGAGGAGAAGTTCGGAGTTACGTTGCAAGCTGGAGTGCGCTAAATGTAACTGTTCGCGCTTCTCCTGGATTCGACGCTGTGGCTGGCAGTGAGCGAAGGTTCGCAGAGCCGTCGTAAGCTGTGTACGACACTGTTGAATTTGCAACTGGCCGGCGGCGAGCAGACGCATTTCTAGGTGATCCAGGCGCTGTGTGCGATTTTGTAACTGTTCACGGGGGTGGCGCAGGCGGTTGCGATGTAGCATAACCTGCTGCTGCAAGTGGCGAAGTTGATGCTGTATCGCCTTATACAAGCGGAGCTTGCCATTGTCCAAGCGTTGAAATAACTCTGCGGCGTTGGCACTAGCGATTTCCGCTGCAGCCGATGGGGTTGGTGCGCGTAGATCAGCAATTAAGTCTGAGACTGTGGTGTCAGTCTCGTGGCCCACGGCGGAAATTGTAGGGGTGGGGCAGGACGCCAACGCACGAGCCACAATTTCTTCATTAAAGGGCCACAGGTCCTCTAGGGAACCACCGCCGCGGCCGACAATTAATAGATCGTGACGCCCACTGCGCCCGGCTTTCTCGATAGCCGTGGCAATCTGTTCTGCGGCACCCTGGCCCTGCACTGTCACTGGCCACAGGTCCACTTGCGCAGCCGGGTGACGTCGGCCCAATACGTGAATCATATCGCGGATGGCTGCACCTGTTGGGGATGTGACAATGCCGATATTGGAAGGCAGATAGGGCAGGGTGCGCTTGCGTGCGGGATCGAATAATCCTTCGGCTTGAAGTTTTGCCTTGAGCTGCTCCAGCTGACGCATCAGCGCGCCAAAACCAGCTTCCTCCATATGCTCCACAATTAGCTGGAATTCGCCACGCCCCTCATACAGGCTCACCCTGGCTCGGATCAGCACTTCGCGACCATTTTGCGGGCGGAAGGTCACACTGCGATTGCGGCCTCGGAACATGGCACAGCGTACCTGGGCGCGGGCATCCTTGAGGCTAAAATACCAGTGACCGGAGCTGGGTATAGTGAAATTTGAAATCTCCCCGCTAATCCACAGGAGGGGCACGTTGCTCTCCAATAGGTGTTTTACCTCCCGGTTCAAATCGCTAACCGACAGGACGCTGCGCTTTGCGGTGGGGGCTGGGGAGCTGGGCTGCATCGGTATTTCTCACTAAAAAACTGGCGGAGCAATATTGCAGTATCGTCGGAACAGGTAAAGGGATTTACTCGATAAATCCATCTTTCTGCAAATTGTCGTTTGCGATTTTTGTGCTGAGGGGTATAATCGCGCCGATACCCATTCCCGCCCATTCGAGGTTTGAGTGTCAACAATGTCTGAATCCAATCTGCGCATCGCGCGCGAAGCCCTCACGTTTGACGATGTCCTACTTGTGCCCGGTTATTCCGAGGTGATTGCGAAGGATGTCAGCCTGAAAACCCAGCTGTCCCGTAACATTACCTTGAACATTCCGATTGTGTCCGCTGCCATGGATACTGTGACGGAAGCGCGCCTGGCTATTGCCCTGGCCCAGGAAGGTGGTATCGGTATCATCCACAAAAGCATGTCTATCGAAGAGCAGGCGCTCGCGGTACGAGCAGTAAAAAAATTCGAAGCCGGTGTGGTAAAGGACCCAATTACCATAGAGTCTGATGCCACAGTGCGCGAGCTGATCGCACTGACTACCCACCACAATATCTCCGGGGTTCCAGTAATGGATAGGGGTAACTTGGTCGGCATCGTTACCAGCCGGGATGTGCGCTTCCTTACCGACTTGGACGTGAGTGTGGCTAGTATCATGACTCCGAAGGAGCGCTTGGTAACAGCCCACGAAGACGCCTCCTCCGATGAAGTGCGCGAGCTGCTTCACAAGCACCGCATCGAAAAAGTGCTCGTTGTAAACGATAACTTTGAATTACGCGGATTGATTACTGTGAAGGACTTTAACAAGGCCGAACAGTATCCGAACTCTTGTAAAGACTCCGATGGTCGCCTGCGTGTTGGGGCTTCCGTTGGCACCAGTCCGGACACCGACGATCGTGTAGCGGCACTGGTAGAAGCTGGTGTAGATGTGTTGGTCGTCGATACCGCCCATGGTCACTCCCGCAATGTGATCGATCGGGTGCGTCGGATCAAGGAAATGCACCCCCAGGTGGATGTGATCGGCGGCAATATTGCGACTGGCGAAGCCGCTCGTGCATTGGTTGAAGCTGGTGCCGATGCAGTGAAGGTGGGAATCGGCCCCGGCTCTATTTGTACCACTCGAATCGTGACTGGTATCGGTGTGCCCCAGGTGACTGCAATTGCCGAGGTTTCCACTGCACTCGAAGGAACCGGTGTACCTATGATTGCCGATGGTGGTATCCGCTATTCCGGTGATATTTCCAAAGCGATTGTCGCCGGTGCTTCTTCTGTAATGATGGGCTCCATGTTTGCCGGAACCGAAGAGGCGCCGGGTGAAGTGGAGTTGTACCAGGGACGTACCTACAAATCCTATCGCGGTATGGGCTCCCTCGGTGCCATGGCGCGCACCCAGGGTTCTTCCGACCGCTACTTCCAGGATGCCAGCAAAGGTGCAGAAAAACTGGTGCCAGAGGGTATCGAAGGGCGCGTTCCTTATAAGGGGCCGCTATCCGCCATAGTGCACCAGATGCTGGGCGGCTTGCGCTCTGCCATGGGCTATACCGGCAGCGTGGATATCGAAACCATGCGCACCCGTCCGGAGTTTGTGCGGGTAACCGCCGCCGGCATGGGTGAGTCCCATGTGCACGATGTGCAGATTACCAAAGAAGCGCCTAACTACCCGGTGGGCGGACGCTAAGCCTTCTCCGGTGAACAACTTTCTGTATCGAGCCGCAAACGGACCTTTCAGGTCCGTTTGCCGTTATTTATTCTGTTAATGAGTCAATCATGAGCCAAGATATCCACTCCAGCCGAATTCTGATCCTCGACTTTGGGTCCCAGTACACCCAGTTGATTGCCCGCCGTGTGCGCGAGCTGGGTGTTTTCTCCGAAATTCGCGCCTTCGACATGAGCGAAGAAGAGATCCGTGAATATAACCCGAAAGGTATTATCCTGGCCGGTGGGCCTGAGTCTGTGCCGGAAGAGGGTTCCCCCCGTGCGCCGGAAGTGGTTTACAACCTGGGTGTACCGGTACTGGGTATTTGCTATGGCATGCAGACCATGGCACACCAGCTGGGCGGCGCAGTGCAGGGCAGCAATGTCCGTGAGTTTGGCTATGCCCAGGTAAAAGTTGAGGGCACTTCGAATCTGCTGCGCGATATCAAAGATCACCTCAACGATGAAGGTGAGGCGCTGCTGGATGTATGGATGAGCCACGGCGATAAAGTCGTGCAGGTGCCAGAAGGCTTTGAACTTCTGGCTTCCACTGATTCCTGCCCCATCGCCGGCATGTACTCCGCCGAAAAGAACTTCTTTGGTGTGCAGTTCCACCCGGAAGTTACCCATACCCTTCAGGGAATGCGTATCTATGAACACTTTGTTATCGATATATGTGGTTGTGAAAAGCTCTGGACCCCGGCCAATATTATCGAGGACTCCATCGCCAAAGTGCGAGATCAAGTGGGCGATGGCAAGGTATTGCTGGGTCTTTCCGGGGGTGTCGACAGCTCTGTTGTGGCCGCGCTGCTGCATAAGGCGATTGGCGATCAGCTGACCTGTGTTTTTGTGGACAACGGCCTGTTGCGCAAAAATGAGGGCGATCAGGTGATGCAAATGTTCGCCGAAAATATGGGCGTGCGAGTGGTTCGCGCCGATGCGGAAGAGGACTTCCTATCGCGTCTGGCGGGCGTGGATGAACCCGAAGCCAAGCGCAAGATTATCGGTAATACCTTTATCGAGATTTTCGATCGCGAAGCTTCCAAGCTGCAGGATGTGAAGTTCCTGGCCCAAGGCACTATTTATCCGGATGTAATTGAATCCGCCGCAGCCAAAACGGGCAAAGCCCATGTGATTAAGTCTCACCACAATGTGGGTGGCCTACCGGAAGATATGCAGTTTGATCTGGTAGAACCACTGCGCGAATTGTTTAAGGATGAAGTGCGTAAGATCGGCCTGGAGCTGGGTCTGCCCTACGATATGGTGTACCGCCATCCCTTCCCGGGACCGGGCCTGGGAGTACGTATTCTCGGCGAGGTAAAGAGAGAGTACGCCGATATCCTGCGTGAAGCAGATGCGATCTTTATCGAGGAGCTACATAAAGCCGACTGGTATCACAAAACCAGTCAGGCGTTTGTGGTGTTCCTACCGGTGAAATCTGTTGGCGTGGTGGGTGATGGCCGTCGCTACGAATATGTGGTGGCACTGCGCGCAGTGGAAACCGTGGACTTTATGACTGCGCGATGGGCGCACCTGCCTTACGAGCTGATTGAGAAGGTCTCCAATCGTATTATCAATGAGATAGAGCATATCTCCCGTGTAGCCTACGATGTCTCCAGTAAACCGCCGGCTACTATTGAATGGGAATGAGTCATTATTTTCGCGACTCTGGTTGGGGTGCTTGTCACCCCAGCCCAACTTTTCCCCCGCCAAGCGTCCCACTTTCCACAGCAGTGTCTCTTCTTTCTGTTTCGATCATTTACTCCGGGTACTTTCCAAACAGGATTCGTTTTTTTCTGTAACTCGTTGTTTTTTTGAGTATTTCCAACTTTGGTTATTTTTTCTTCAGGTTGTCACAATGACGCAACCATGGGCCTTTGCGCCTCGTACTTCGCAGTTAATCACAGAGATATCCACAGATTCTGTGAGTAGAGACTTTTGGCGGGTAAAGGCTGTGGGGAAAGTGCAAGGTGCACGGTTTGGAGTTGGACAGCTAAGGTGCAGGTCTCCAATTCCAAAGGGGTGGGGGAGTTCCCCCACCCTGGCCAAATTAGAGTTGTCGCCGGAAACTGATTAAGGCAGCGGTGACCGCTACGTTCAGGCTCTCTACATCATTGTGCATGGGAATACGCAGTAACTCGTTACACTGCTCGGCCACAGTATCGCTGACGCCGCGTGTTTCATTGCCAAGAACAAAAATCGTGGGCATTTCCCCAGAGACCTCAGCCAGGGTCATAGCTGCATGGGAGGAGAGGCCGCAAACTCTTGCGCCAGCCTCACGAAAATCCGCCAGAGATTTTGCCAGGGTCTCGCAGCGCAGGATGGGGGTTTTAAACAGGGCTCCAGTGCTGGCTTTGATCACCAATGGATCAATCTGAGCACATCCTTTGCGTGGCAGGATAATACCGTCCATCCCACCGGCGCAGGCGGACCGGATAATCATGCCCAGGTTCTGCGGGTTGGTAATACCATCCAGAGCTAAGAGTTCGAAGGGCTTTTTTTCGCTGTTATTTTTATATTGGCGAAGAAATGCTTCACAGGTGCCGTAGTGGGGCAGGGCCAGGTCAAGTGCCACTCCCTGGTCCTGGCGTGAGTTCTTGGATATTCGTGAGAGCCCTTTGCGGTCCCAATGGGCGATTTCTACCTGGCGTTCCTCGGCCAGAGCTTCCATGCGGCTGATTAACTGGTCACGGCGATTACTACTCGCCAAATGTAATTTGTGCACAGGTAGGCTGGGGTCTTCCAGCGCTTCGAGTACCGGCTTGCGCCCGTAAATGGTCAGAAGGCTGTCGTAGAAGGCTCTTTTTTTCAGGTACTCAGAGGAGTCTTTCACCGCATCGGCTCACTCAGTAATTCGATCAATCTGGCCGCGCTCTCATCTGATAACTGGCCGCGTCGCGCCAACTCTACACAGGCCAGGCCCAATTGGCGATAGTGATGTGCCAGTTGCGAGTCCACCGAGGCCAGGCTTTCGGCCTGGGTGGCAACAGTTTCCAGGTCACCCCGCGCAATAGGGCCTGTTAAGGATTTCTCAGGGCCCAGAGTCATATTGTTCTGGGCAGTTTGCAGCACGATGGGTTCGAGAAGCTTAAGGGCGCTGTGGCGATCAATGCCGGCTGCGGCGAAACTGCGCAGACTGAGATCCATCAGTGCGGTAAGGTAATTGGAGGCAATTACTGAGCCCGCATGGTATAGAGATTTGCGCTGTGACTCGATGGTGAGTGTCTCACAGCCGATGGCTCTGAATGCACTATCCAGCGCAGCTATCGCGAAACTGTCTCCTTCCAATGCTACGCTGCTTCCGGACAAGGTGGAGAGGGAGCGCAGCGGTTCTGCGAAGCTATGAACCGGATGGGCACTGGCGATGGAGGCCGGACGCAGAACTTCTAATACTTGTGAACTGAGCGCGCCGCTGCAATGAAAAGCGATAATACCCTCGCGCTGTGCCAGTTTGTCGGCAAGGCGCTCGGCAGCCGCCGCGATCTCGCTATCAATGCAGGAAATCAGCCAATAATCGGCGTCGGCCATGGATTCAATGGTGCAGGAAGCCTGCCCCGCACCGATAAACTCAACCGCTGCAATCGCACTGTCGAGGTTGCGATTATAAATAGATTGAGCCCGGAAAAGTCCTGCCTCCTGCCACAGGCGCCCGAGGGTCTTCCCCAGGCGACCTGCACCAATGATATTGAGTGTCTTCATCAGTTACCGGCAAGGCAATCGAGGTAGGCTTTAACCGCATTTTCCAGGCCCATCGCAATGGCATCTACGGTCATTGCATGGCCGATGGACACTTCCTGCAGCCCAGGCAGGGTACGGTAGCGAGGCAGGTTGACCAGGTTGAGGTCGTGGCCCGCGTTAACGCCGAGGCCAAGTTGGCGCGCGTGCTCGGCGGCGGCGCAGTGGCTGGCAAAGATATCGTCCAGCTCTGGACTCTGTCTAGCTACGGCTTCGGCGTAGGGGCCGGTGTAAAGCTCAATACGGTCGGCGCCAATGTCCCTGGCCAGGCTGATCTGCTCCAGGTCGGGTTCCATAAACAGACTGACGCGAATTCGAGCGTTCTTCAATTTTGCAATCTGTGGGACCAGGCGCGGTCCGTCGAGTTTGAGGTTAAAGCCGTGGTCTGAAGTCAGCTGGTCAGTGCTATCCGGGACCAGAGTACATTGATCGGGTTGATTTTCCAGGGCGAGTTCCACCAGACCGGGATAGTCTCCCATGGGGGCGGCGAAGGGGTTGCCCTCAACATTGAACTCTACATCTTGCCGCTCCCGGCACAGGGAGGCCAGCTCACGCACGTCGCCGGGGCGGATGTGGCGCTGGTCAGGGCGTGGATGCACGGTAATGCCCTGAGCACCTGCATCCAGGCAGGTGCGACCGTGAGCAATAACATCCGGAAAATTTCCCTCGCGGGAATTGCGGATCAGGGCAATTTTGTTGAGATTTACGCTGAGAGCGATCACTGTTTATTCTCCCTTGCTGTTGTTGGCCACAGTTTCATCACCGCCACTGACTCGTTTGGCGTTGAGGATACGGATGGGGATGTTGGGGGCACTCGGGTGTTGACGATAGAGGCCACGTGGCTTCTCAACCATTTTTTCAACGACATCCATCCCCTCTATGACTTTGCCAAAGACGGCATAGCCGGGCTTGTCTTCTTTAGCATCGAGCCGGGTGTTATCCACAAGGTTGATGAAAAACTGCGAGGTGGCGCTGTCGGGGTCATTGGTCCTGGCCATAGAAAGAGTGCCGCGCAGATTTTGCAGCCCATTGGTGGACTCGTTGATGATGGCGTCGCGGGTTTCTTTTTTCTGAAAGTCGAATGTAAAGCCACCCCCTTGTACTACAAAGCCCGGCACGATTCGGTGGAAAATGATTCCATTATAAAAACCGCTATCGGTATAGGCGAGGAAGTTTTCCACGGTGAGCGGGGCCTCTTTGGGGAAGAGTTCGATACGGATTACGCCTAAATCGGTCTTCAATTCCACCTGAGGATTTTTTGCCAGCGCGGGAAATGCAAAAGAAATAAAGAGCAGCAACACAAAAAGTTTACGCATCATCCTTGTCCTTTGAGTCTGTTGTAGAGAGTCGGACACCACGGCGTGCCCGCCCGAGTATGGGATGTGGGGCGATAGGGGGACGGTCAATGCCGCTCCCCTGGATCTTATAGTATGCGATTTCCGCGTCTGTCAGTGAGATCAGTTGGCCCACTCGGAATGGCGTTTTCGAGGACGGAGATGAGGCGCGAGCATTGCAAGAATGGCGCCGACGGCCACGGATAAGGCACCGTATAAATACCATTTGTGCGATTCACTGCCGGACAGGCGTTGAATCTCCGCTTCTGCCATAGTTTTTTCCTGTTTGAGCAGCTCATGCTGGTGCAGGAGTTTCTGGTGGCGCTCATTGAGGGACAGGGCGTCAGCTGACAGAGTTTTGAGAGCCTTCAACTCTGCGGCCAGTTCCTCTGATTGCTGTTGAGCTGCGCTCAGGGAGCTGGTCAATTGGCCGTTCTCCTCCTCCAGGCGACGGACCTCTCCGCCGAGATTACCTTCCATTTTTTCAAAGCGAGCTAAGTTAGCTTCGGCTGTTGCCAGTCTGAGTTTTGCCACTGGTTCGGAAACCAGATATTGGCGTCTTACCCAGCCCTCAGTGCCTCCCGGTGTACGCACACGTGTCCATCCTTCGGACGCAGCATCCTCCAGAATCGTAAGTTCGGTGCCACTGGGCAGACCCCGGTGGAGAATACGAAACCCATTACCCTTACCTGAGCGCATGGGTACGTGCAGCTGGTCGGTGATATATCGGGTTTCCGCACTTACTGAAAAGGGCGCCACATTGAGCAGTGTCGCGGCAAGCAGGCTCGTCATTAATTTTTTCATGGTCATACAGCTTCTGTTTTTTGTATTGTTATCAAGGCAGTACTAATTTAAATGGCTTGACAGTCACAGATGCGTAGACCCCGGCTTCGATATATGGGTCGCTGTCGGCCCAGGCTTTTGCATCTTCCAGAGAGGGAAACTCTGCAATAACCAGGCTGCCGCTGAAGCCGATTTCGCCGGGGTCTTCGCTGTCCACTGCCGGGTGTGGACCGGCGGCCAGAAGGCGGCCTTCATCTTTCAGGCGGCTGAGTCTGGCCAGGTGATCGGCGCGTGCTTTTTTGCGCAAAGGGAGACTATCGCTAACATCTTCACTGATGATTGCGTACCACATTGTGAATCTTGCTCTTGTTGGTTTGATAGAAAAGCTTGTTATTGGGCGACCATTACTTCTTCCAGCTTCAGCCCGGTGAGTTTGCCGATGCGGGAAAACAGGAAGAAGAGTGCCGCCATCAGGATCAGCGCTGACGGTACCGCGATAACCAGGTATCCATATGCGGTCATTTCGCCAAGCTCTGTTGTGTAGGCTTCAGTGCCAGGAGGACTTTTTACAATCATCTTGGCGAGAATGTAATTGAGCGTTGAGGAAAAGAAAAAAGAGCCTGCAACAATCCAGGATGTCTGTTGCAGGGTTCTGTCAAACGCTGGTTGATTGCCATTAGACTGCAGGGTCTTGGCAATTTTTGCAGTATCGAGTATCTGATCGTTATACAGCAGGGTCTTTACCAGGGGCCAGCGCGAATAGGTGGAGCCGATAACGGCAAGGCCGAGCAGGCCGGGGATGGCGGCCTCCTTGATGGCGATGTACTGGGGGTCCAGCTCCAGCAGGCTGATACCGCCGGTGAGCAGGATGCCGATGATGCCCAGTGCGGAAAAGAAGTTGACCTTGCCGAGGCGCATAAGATCGCGCAGTCCATAGCCCAACGGAAATGCCAGGGCCACTACTATGGCCCAGGTGGCGCCCAGCCACTGATCACCAGAGAGTTTTGTCATTATCAGAGTGGGGATAATGACATTGAAAGCTAAATTGCTGAGCAGCCCTTCTTTTTTGGGCTTCTCATTGTTTGGCAGGGTCGAATTCGTTTCGCTCATACTCAATTCCGGTGATAATGCCCGCTGAAGCTGTCTGGGAGGTCGTATAACGATGCCTTCCATCACAAAAAGACTTCCGCACTGACAAAACTGCTGTCAGACTCCGGCCCTTTATTGTCGCCATAAGCTGACTACTGGTCCGGGGCCTATCCCTGAAAACGCCGGATGCCGATGAGACAGTTATGCCGGCAAATTGTTCCTAAATGACGGATACCGTGTCGATATCCGTTGCCAAGCTGAGTGAGAGCCGCTGTTGAGAGCCCTGTCAGAAGACTTGAATACAGACCTTGTTGACTTGCACAGCCACAGTACCGCATCCGATGGTATTTTAAGTCCTGCGCAGCTGGTGTCGAGGGCGAAATTCCAGGGTGTGACGCTGATGGCACTCACCGACCACGATACCGTCGATGGTTTGGCGGAGGCGCAGGAAGCCGGTGACCGCCTGGACATGACCGTGATAGCAGGCATCGAATTTTCCAGTCGCTGGGGACGCCGTCCGGTACATATTGTGGGGCTGAATATAGATCCGACGTCGAAATCACTGAATGAGGCTATTAGCCAGCGCATGGAGTTGCGTTGTGAGCGCGCTGAACGTATTGCTGAGCGTTTGCATCAGCGGGGATTCACCGGCGCCCTGGAAGGGGGGCGCGGTATTGCTGGGGACTCGGTATTGGGGCGCCCCCATTTTGCCCGCTGGATGGTCGAGGCGGGCCATGTCGAAGATACGGGACGCGCCTTCAAGCGTTACCTGGGGAGCGGAAAGATTGGGGATGTGCGCGTAGAGTGGCCGCAGATGGCGAAAACAATTGAGACCATTCATGCAGCCGGTGGAAGTGCGGTGCTTGCCCATCCACTTAAATACGGCCTATCCCGTACCCAGTTGCTGCGCCTGTTGCAAGAATTCCTAGGTTGCGGTGGTGATGCGGTGGAGTTACTTTGCGGTCGCCAAAACCCAGTGCAGACCCGGGAGCTAAGAACATTAATGGTTTCGGCTACAGGGGGAATAAATGGCACTCTGCCACCCTGTTCCCTGGGGAGTGACTTCCACCAACCTGAGCAGCTTTGGCGCGAGCTGGGTTGCGTACGCCTGCCAGAAGACGTCGAGCCGGTGTGGAATCTGTGGCACACTCTGCACCGGGATCAGCCCGGTCATATTTTGATGGCTTAATCCAGCATCCATTTTCTGGGGCGTAGGAAGTGCTGTCGAGCGGAGATCCCCTGCGGGCCTGCCAATGCCCGTAAAGAGGTTTCAATTCATTAAAGGCTTGGGGGGCTTTTGTGGCGCAGTTTTTTCAGATTCATCCGGATAATCCTCAAGGGCGCCTGATTGCGCAGGCTGCAGACATCGTAAACGCAGGGGGGGTTATTGTTTATCCTACAGATTCCGCCTATGCCATTGGTTGTCGCTTGGGAGAAAAGCTGGCGGTGGAGCGTATTCGCGCACTGCGGCAGCTGGATAAACAGCACAATTTTACCTTAATGTGCCGGGACCTATCGGAATTGGCCACCTATGCCAAGGTGGATAACCAGATGTTCCGCCTCCTCAAGAACCACACGCCAGGCTCCTATACATTTATTATGCCGGCCACTGCAGAAGTGCCGCGACGCCTGATCCACCCGAAGCGAAAAACTATCGGTATTCGGGTACCCGACAATAAGGTGGCCCTGGCCTTGATTGAAGCGGCAGGAGAGCCCTTGATGAGCTGCAGTTTGATCATGCCGGGAGATGTGCAGCCCCTTACTGACCCCTACGATATCCGCGATACCCTTGAGCACCAAGTGGAACTGGTAATCGATGGGGGATTCTGCGGTATGGAGCCTACCACCGTGGTCGACCTTACTGGTGATGAGCCCAAGCTGATTCGCCAGGGCTGCGGAGCGACTGACGAAATTCTGGGCTGAATAGTGCCGCGCTAGTGTATAATCGCGCGTTTGCACTTTCGAGGGGCGGGCAGGGTGTCCAGTGAAGAATTACTAGCCGAGGTGGAAGAGCAGGTGCTTGCCGAAGTTGCGGCGAGTGAGGGCGACTCTGCTGAGGCTCCCCCGGAGACCGCGCAAATTCAGGCAGGCGATACGGAAGAGGCGCCTGTAGCACTGGTGTTGGGGGAAGCTTTTACCGACCTTCCCCCCGATCTATTTATTCCGCCTGATGCGCTGGAAGTCATTCTGGAGGCCTTCGAAGGACCTTTGGACCTGCTTTTATATCTGATTCGTCGCCAGAATTTGGATATTCTCGAAATTAACGTATCGGACATCACTCGCCAGTATATGGCTTACGTAGAGATGATGACGTCGATACGATTTGAGCTGGCGGCCGAGTATCTGGTGATGGCGGCCATGCTTGCCGAGATCAAGTCGCGTATGCTGCTGCCACGACCTCCGGAAGCTGAAGAGGAGGAGGGTGAGGACCCCCGTGCCGCACTGATTCGTCGCCTGCAGGAGTATGAGCGCTTCAAAACCGCGGCGGAGGATCTCGATGAAATTCCGCGCATGGGGCGCGATATTCACCAAGCCAATGCTGAGGGCCCCGACCGCAGTATCACCCGTCCCGACCCGGATGTAGAACTCAAAGAAGTTCTGGTCGCCTTGGCGGATGTGCTGCGTCGTGCAGATATGTTTGAAAGCCACCAGGTTGAACGAGAGAAGCTGTCTACCCGCGAGCGGATGACCCAGGTGCTGGACCAGATTCGTCACGGCCAGTTTGTGCCCTTCGTCAGCTTATTTACTGTTGAGGAAGGCCGGCTCGGTGTGGTGGTTACCTTCCTTGCGGTAATGGAGTTGGTAAAAGAGTCTCTGGTCGAGTTGGTGCAGAATGAGGCTTTCGGCCCTATTCATGTGCGAACCGCTGGCCAGGATGATGATGCTGGTCGTAGTGATGACCAGAGTGAACAGAGCTTGGAGGTTGATAGTGGCGCAGAGCTGGAAATGGGCGAGATGCTTCCCGCTGACGAAGAATTATCGACGGCAGAGATAATCGGACTACCAACAGAAGAATTAGTGGACGCGTAAATAGTGGCGCGCGTCGGATAAATTTCCGTGAAAGTATCAGAGTTAGAAATTAGAAGATGACAATCGCTCCGGAATTGCTGCGCAGAATTGTAGAGGGCGCCCTGCTGGCGGCCGGACAGCCTCTCAGTGAAGAAAAGTTGTTGTCGCTGCTTGACGAAGAGGAGCAGCCCTCCAAGACAACCCTGAGAGATATTCTTGAAGCTATAGCGCAAGATTGTGCGGGGCGCGGTTTCGAACTCAAGAAAGTGGGCACAGGCTGGCGATTCCAGGTACCCGAGGACTTGGCACCTTGGGTGAATCGCTTGTGGGAGGAAAAGGCGCAGAGATATTCGCGCGCGACCCTGGAAACCTTGGCGATTATTGCCTATCGCCAACCGGTTACCCGCGGCGATATTGAAGAAATTCGCGGTGTTGCGGTGAGTTCGCAGATTGTCAAAACTCTGCTTGAGCGCGGTTGGATCAAGGTAGTTGGCCATCGTGATGTGCCTGGTAAACCATCGCTGTATGCGACAACGCGGGAATTTCTGGATTACTTTAACCTAAGCTCCCTGGACGATTTGCCAACCCTGGCTGAGATTCGCGATATAGAGAGCCTCAACAAGATCCTCGAAGCGGAGGGGTTGTCCCCAGAGGAGATTGCCACGGCAGAGACTGATAGCGCAGGTAATGAGTTGTCGCAAATTAGCGGTGAGGTTTCCGCAGAAAGTGGAGAGCTGGAAGCCCAGGAGGATTCTGAAGAAGAAGTTGTTGATATTGTTGCTGAGGAGTCAGTGGGCGATATTGATAGCGAGCCTGAATATATTGATGAAGATGTGCGAGTTGAAGCGCTAGTAGAGGAAATTGTCGCAGAAACGGATGCTCCTGTTGAAGAAGTTGAACTACAGGAGCCAGTGGCGCGGGATGAAATTGATGAAGAAATAGCAGTTGGCGATCTGGATGATGCGGTGGAGGCCGCAGCATCTCTGGTAGCGATGGAGGTAGAGCGGGACCAGGAAGAAGAGGCGTCAGGGGATTTGAATGCTGTTGATACAGAGGCACCTAGCGCAGACCCGCAAGTAGAAAAGAGTGAGACTGAACAGGTGATGGAGGCGCATAGCACAGCCCCGATAGCGGCAACACTGCCGCCAAGCAGCCTGTTTGGCGATAACGACACAGCGAGCGAGTCCGGCTCAGGAGAGCGGGCCGAAGACAGTGCTGACGTCGATGAAGATTCCCAAGATGTAGTGCAAGTGGAAAATACCACCCCATGAGTGATGGCACCTCGCCAGCAGGCGAAAAATTGCAGAAGGTATTGGCGCGCAGTGGCCTTGGTTCACGGCGCGAGATGGAGCGCGCGATCGATGCTGGCCGCGTGACGATAAACGGAAAAGTGGCGGAGCTCGGAGAGCGGGTAACGGATCACGACCAAATCGAATTTGATGGCCGGCGCCTGCCCTCGACGGAAGGTAATCGCTGCCGGGTCATACTTTATAACAAGCCGGTCGGTGAAATTTGCTCACGCCACGACCCTGAGGGGCGGCCGACTGTCTATGATCGCCTGCCAAGGCTGAAGACCGGACGCTGGATTTCTGTGGGGCGCTTGGATTTCAATACCAGTGGCCTGCTGCTGTTTACCAATAGTGGTGAGTTGGCCAACAAATTGATGCATCCTTCCTCAGTGATCGATCGCGAGTATCTGGTGCGTATCCAGGGCGAGGTGGACGATGAGATGAAAAAACGCCTGGTTAAAGGAGTGTTGCTGGATGATGGTCCGGCGCGCTTTACCGATATTGTCGAGAGCGGTGGTGAGGGCAGAAACCGCTGGTTTTATTGTGTCGTTATGGAAGGGCGCAACCGCGAAGTACGACGCCTATGGGAGTCCCAGGGCGTGCGTGTGAGCCGCCTCAAGAGAGTGCGTTACGGCAGTGTATTTATTCCCTCCCACGTGCGCGTGGGTCAGTGGATTGAGATGGAACCCCGCGAAATTGATGATCTGTGTGTTACCGCCGGCCTCCCCAAGCTTGGCCAGCGCCCCCTGACTCAGGGGGAAAAGCAGACTCTGGAGCGCCAGCGCCGCAAATTGCGCAAGTCGCCAGTGCCGGCACAGCGCCGTGACAAACCTTGAATTGCATTGAGAAGGCCCGCGGTCAGCGGGCTTTTTTATTGGGAGGCTGTCATTTCGATGCAGGCTCAAGCTATGGTTCATTCTCCGGTGTTTCCCCAGCCTCTTCCTGCTGTTGATTTTGCATTTCTGACTGCACACCCTGTGGACCGCCCCCCATGGCGTCGTCCACATCCGAGGGAATATCCGAGACGGAATCGGTGGTGTCGTTACTTTCCTGGCTGGCGGCTTCTGATGTGTCTTTTTTGCCCGTATTGTCGCTGGACTCCAGGAGGTTCTTGAGTTTTGTCAGTCCCTGCTCGTAGGACTCGCCCACCATTTTTTTCACAGCCAGGCCCATCCAGCGCTCCCGCGGGCCGCCACCGGTATCGCTATTGAAGCCCCAGGTGATCTGGGTGCCATCTCCCTCCGGTAGCAGCTTGAATTCGGCCTCCGCTGTGCTGCCGTCACCGAAAGCCAGCTTGGTGCGAACCATAGAGTTTGGCGTGCTGGCGATAATAGTTTGACTACCGCTCCCCTCCTTGGAATTTTCACCACGCCAACTCATTTCGGCACCCACTCCCTCTTCTGGTCCACTGTATTTGTATTGCATTGATGGGTCGATATTCCGCCAGGGGGACCAGCTGTTGAATTTGTGAAAGTTGTTGACGTAGGGAAAGACGGCCTGGGGCGGTTTGTCGATATAGATGCTGCGCTCGAGGGTTACTTCGCGAGGGAATAGATATCCGGCGAGTAGTAACAATACCAAAAAGATCAGGATATAGATGATCCAGCGCATAGCGGGTTCCTTTGCTATTGGCGGGCACACAGCCGCGATCGCCAGCAACCCACTGGCGATAGACTGGTTATAGCAGTTTTTACGCCGCTTAATCGTCGGCTATATGTAGAAGTGGCAGTTTAATCTCGACACATAGGCCCGCACCGGCACTATTGCGTGCCGTGATACTGCCTCCGTGGTGCAGTAAGGTCCGCTGGGCGATAGCCAGTCCCAGGCCAAAGCCACCGCTCTCACGGGTTCGTGCGCTGTCTGTGCGGTAGAAGGGGCGGAATATGGCACCCAGCTCATCCTCATCCACCCCAGTCCCCGAGTCGATTACTGAGATGCAGCAGGAGTCCCCGGTTTCCCTCACAAGCACCCGCACAAGCCCGCCCGAGGGACTGTACTTAATGGCGTTACGCAGGATATTTTCCAGTGCTGCAGTGAGAGAGCTTCCGCGCGTGGCTACGAGTAATTCCTCGCCATTGGTACTCACGTCGAAGCTCAGGCCTTTTTCTTCAGCTTCGTTGTGCAGGTCGTCCATTAATGCTGAGAGCAAGCTGTTTAGCTCGACGACATCATCCAATGGGCGCTGTTCTTGACTACTGACTGGGAGGGATAATACATCGGCAATGATATCTTCCAGGTAATCGGCGGCCTTGCCGATCTTGTCAAGCTCAGTGTCAAGAGCGGCCACTTGCTTCTGGCGGGCAATGGCTAAGGCTACCTGAAGTCGTGCTAGTGGTGAGCGCAATTCGTGCGATACGTCTTTGATTAAGCGGCGCTGTTCGGACATGGACTCCTGCAGTTGTGCGGTCATAGAATCAAAATCCAGTGCCAGGTCGGTCAGTTCATCGTTGCGGGTGCGCAGACTGGGGGCAACCCGATAGTCTAATTCGCCGGCGGCTACTCGTTGGGTGGCGGCCCGAAGTTGCTCCAGGGGGCGGCTCAGATAGCTGGCCAGCCAGTAGCAGGCGACGCCAGAGGCGATCATGGAGAGCAGTAGCATGGGCCAGAAATTGCGCCACAGGAAGCGCAGCAGCAGCCCCTCTTTACTGTCTCCGGCTACCAGGGCGATGCGTAGGGGGTCGCCGGTACGCATTGGCAGAAAGAAGCCCACAGTGGGTTTGTTATCCACCAGCATGTGCGCCTCGCGATTGCGGTAATCCAGGCTGTTGATCAGTGGTTCCATACCGGCGGGAATCGGGCGGCCCATCAGGTCATTACCCAGGTGGTCTACTGCGTAGACCCGCCGTTGTACCTTCCTTGGGGCTCTCTCAAGCCAGTGTTGGAACTGCTCGGGTCCATGGCGGCGGGCAATACGCATATTGCGCATTACTTCGCGGAATAGTGCGGGTCCCTCCCAGCGCTCCTCCTGGCGGGGGTCACCGAATTCGCCAAAGTGAGTAATGTAGATGGCGGCAACCACCATGACCATGGCGGTAATCCATGCGCCAAAAAACATTTTCCAGAAGAGGCTGCGCATTGCAGGAACTACCTATTGCTTGCCCTGGGTGAGCATATAACCGGCGCCACGGATATTGATAATCAAATCGCGACTGGCGCCCTTGTCTGCGAGCTTCTTACGGATATTGCTGACATGCACGTCAATTGAGCGATCATAGGGCATCAGCTTGCGCCCCAGCGCACTTTCGGTCAGGACCTCTTTGCCCACCACATCTCCGGCGTGCTGCACCAACACCTTTAGAACGGAAAACTCGGCGCCAGTGAGGGATAGGGGCTGTTCGCTCCAGTAAGCCTGGTGCTCAGCGGGCAGCAGTCGCAGTTGGCCACTATTGAGACTGTCGTCACTTTCCTCCATCTCGACCCGGCCACGGCGCAGTATTGCGCGCAAGCGCGCAGCTAGTTCCCGTGGGTTGCAGGGTTTGGGCAGGTAGTCATCGGCCCCCATCTCCAGGCCAACAATGCGGTCAACCGTATCACCTTTGGCGGTAAGCATAATGACTGGTAGTGATCGACTGCTGGGAGAGGCCTCCTCGCGCAGTTTGCGCAGAACGTCAAAACCGCTGTGCACTGGTAGCATCACATCCAGCACCAGAGCGTCAAAGCATTGGCTCTGGGCCAGTTCCAGCCCGCGGCCGCCATCGTTGGCCGCGGTTACCTCAAACCCCTCGCCGGTGAGAAATTCTTTTAGCAGGTCGGTCAGTTCAGTATCGTCGTCGATCAGAAGGATTCGGCTCATGGCGTTCACTCAGTTACTGTTGGGCCATTATATGCAAAGTGCTGGCGCTAGATATCGCCGCCCAATGGGCTTTTTACCGTTCTTAACAAATGTTTACCGCGGTTTGCCCCTGTTTACACTGGCCAGACTTATTATGAAATCACTGTATGTAAACGAGAGGATGGAGCGATGAAGAACTGGAAACTGGCAGTAGGTAGTCTGGCCTTGGCAGGTGTTTTGGCCTTCCCCGCAGCGAGCATGGCATTTGGCGGGAGTGAGGACCACCATAAGCGCGGCTTTGAGCACATGGCCCGTGAACTACAGCTGACTGAGGGGCAGAAAGCCCAGCTAAAAGCCAATCGCGATGGTACCCGTGAGGCGAGTAAAGTTCAGCGTGAACGGCTAAATGAACTGCGTAAGCAGATCCATTCTGCCATCGAATCCGGCGCTGACCAAGCCAACCTGGACCAGCTAGGTGTCGAATTGGGCAGGCTGAAAGTACAGCAGATGCAGAATCACTACCAGATGCGCCAGCAGTTCGAGGCGATCCTCACCGATGAGCAGAAAGCTAAGCTTGAAGAACTGAAGGCAGAACGCAAAGAGCGCCGGATGAAGTGGCGCGAGCAGCGCCGTGAACGTCGATCTTCAGACTCCTGACCCCCCAGCCATAGACTCCTTGTGCGATCCGCCGGGCGTACCCTTCCCAGAGGCCCGGTAGGTTCAATACCCCTTGCCCCCATTTCGGGGGCCTTTTTTGTCCCCTTTTCCCATCTTTCCTGACTCCGCTTGCCGCATCCAGCCATTGCTGGGAGAATACGCCGCCTCGCAAATAGGTATCTAGTGTGGCCCGGTAAGGGCGGAGAGGAATGACTGTGAGCAAAATCGGCTTGTTTTATGGCAGTGACGAAGGTAACACCGAATCCATAGCCCTGCGCATCCGCGCCCGCCTGGGCGAGGAGAGGGTCGACCTGTTTGATATTGCCGATGTCACCCAGCTGGATATCGCCAATTACCAGCAGCTCATTTTCGGTATTCCCACCTGGGACTTCGGTCAGATCCAATCCGACTGGGAGGAGTTCTGGGAGGACGTGCAGGAAATCGATTTCAGCGGCAAGACTGTGGCCCTTTTCGGCTTGGGCGACCAGTTCGGCTACGGCGATTACTTCCTCGATGCTATGGGCATGTTGCACGATGTGATTGTCGGGCGAGGAGCGACCATTGTCGGTTTCTGGTCTACTGAAGGCTATGAATTTGAGGCCTCAAAAGCGGAAATTGAGCGCGAGGGCAAGTTTATGGGCCTCGCTATTGATGAGGACCAACAGGAAGAGTTGACTGGCGAGCGTCTTAACCTCTGGTGCAAACAGATAGCCGACGAGTTTAACCTTGAAGGCGGTGCCGCCAGTGTCGTTGAGCTGGATGACTAAATCTTCATGCCACAGACGATCCCCTTTAAAGAGTTCTGGCCCTGGTTGGCCGAGCATCCCAACTGCATTCTCCGGGCCGGCACTCCAGAGAGCGTCGTTTACGATGATGATGACTACTACTGGCGCTTTGCAGAGGAGGATACCCGCACACTGCTTGTACAAGTGATGCGCGGCAAGCGCCCGGTAGCGGAATTTTTTATCGAGCCCTCACATATTGCTTCTGTACAAGTGGGCCCAGGGGAGAGGGGCGAGTTTAACTTCGACCTGATGACAGAAATCCACGGGCAGATGCAGGTCATTTATTATTTTGTACTGTCACATGGCTTAGACGAGCCAGTGAGTCCCGTCGAGGAGCCCCCCCAGGCTTCAGGGCAGCTTCATTAAAAGGTCGTTTCTTTGTGAAAGCACCAGTTGATAGCTCAACTGGTGCTGGAAAATCTGGGGTGGTATTAGCTTATTACTGGTTTACAGCTGGCTGTTTTTCTACTGACCCAACACCGATGTGCTTATCAAGAAAAGCTAGCAGTTCTGTATAAAGTCTCATATTGTTTTCCTCGCTATAAAACCCGTGCCCTTCATTGGCGACAATAAGGCTTTTTGCAGGCTTCCCTTCTTTTTCAAGTTTTTCTAATAGCTCCTCGGCATGTTCAATGGGGGCTCGTTCATCAAGCCTGCCATGTATGATAAATAAGGGAATATTGAGTTTGTCAGTATTGTGGATTGGGGAGTTTTCCTTAAGGAAGTTCTTATCTTTACTCAGCTCCCTTTTAAGGTAGGCTAGCCCCCTATCGCGACGCTTGATGTCCCCCTTCTTGTACATCATCTCCAGATTATAAACACCCACATAGCCTGCGGCACACTTATACAAGCCTGGGTATCTGATCGGATTCATTAGGGCGGAGTAGCCCCCAAAGCTGGCACCGTAAATACAAACTCTCTCTGGGTCTGCATAGCCTTTTTCTATTGCCCAGTGAACGGCGTCGGCTATGTCCTTTTGAATTTTTCCTCCCCACTCTCGTTCTCCAGCAGTATAAAAGTGGTCGCCGTAGCCTGTTGAACCGCGAAAGTTAACCTGAAGGACTAAGTAGCCATTCTGGGAGAGTATCTGAGCTTTCTGGTTGTATTTCCAATAATCACGAGAATGGGGGCCTCCATGTGGTATGACTACCATTGGGAGTTTCTCTTTTGAGTTTTTAGGAAAGGTTAGATAAGTGCCTATCCGGAATTCATCTTCTGAAATGAAGAAGTCAGCCAGCATGGGGTTTAATTCAAGTGGATCTAACCATTTAGAGGAAGAGGCAATAAAATCAATCTTTTTTGTTTTTATGTCAACTAAAAAGTAATCCCCAGGAAGCCGGTCACCGTAAACCTCCAAGATTCCTTTGGTGCCATCCGAGGTGAAACTGGTAAACCTGACTCTATACCCTTCGAAAGCTTTCTTGATGCCGCGAAAATAAGCTGCAAAGCCATTGCCTTCATCAAAAAAATGTTCGGTAGGGTAGGTAGGGTGTAGGTATACACCTATTGGCTTTTTGTCAGGGCTATAAATAATGCCGTTAATGTCAGTGATTTCATGACTAAATACATTAGTTAGGTTGTTTGTTTCTGGATTGAGTTTTACTAGTTGCTCTGTTTTCTGGGGGCGGTCAATCACAAAGTAAAATTCATTGTTGTCATGGTCTATTCCAACCGGTCTACCCTGGGCTAGAGTTTTATCTTCTATTCTAGTCCAGCCATCCTCTGCTTTCTTGTAGAGCTGATAATTATTGTTTTTATCTGTTCCTGTAGCAAAAGACAGATTACCTCTTCTATCTGTGTAGGCTCTTCCAGAGGCCTGCGGAAGCCCGGCGACTTTTTTCTTTACACCACTGTAAATGTTAATCCTCAGAACTTCTCCCGCAGTTTCCCGATCCCTTACCCAAGGAGTAGTGGATACTAGGATTTCATTCTTTTTGTGAGGAAGGGGGTCTATTATCGTGGCGTGAGCATTTGTTGATTTGGCTTTAGGGATGCGAGTTCCCAGCTGTCTTTCACCTGCTAAGTATCCAAATATATTTTTCCCGCGTTTTCCATCGTAATTGATAGCCCAAAGATTACCATAGGATACTGGGCTTTCTAGGGCACCTCTACGAGACCATATCTCTGCAACAACTCTTTCATCATTTGCCCAGTAGAAATTGCCTACTTCCATATCTCCCCATAAATTCAAAACACCGGTTATGTCAAGTGGGTTGAGTGACATGAAAACAAGTACTCTCTTGCCCTTGTGCAGTCTTTTGACCGCAATGTGAGTGCCAGCAGGTGATATTTTTATTTCTTGGATATTTCTATGGCGTACCAAATCTGAAAGAGGCACTTGAGTACCAAAGGCCTGAGAAGTCCAAAAGAAAACTAAAAATACAATTAACTTGTGCATTAGTACTGTTCCTGTTATTCAGCAAACTAATTATGCGCTACGATGTTAGCTAAAGAAACTAGTCGGGCGGACTCTTGGATCCCGCCCGTAGCTAAAAATACAGGAAGTACAATTTAGTTACTTACTAAGTCCTCACTCTCCCGCTCAGACTTATGCTGATCAAACCAGTACAAAATAGAAGCCACTTTCGCAATCATCTGGCTGGGTCTTGCGGCAATACTGTGAGAGGCGCCTGGAATTCGTACCATTGCAGCTTCCACATCGTTCAACTTCAGTGCCTGGTAAAACTGCTCTGTTTCGGACATCGGTGTGCGGTAGTCCTCCTCTCCGGTAAGCAGCATAGTTGGCGTAGTGACATTGCCCACATAAGTCAGCGGTGAGCGGCGGCGATATTCCTCCGGTTTTTCCCAAGGCATGCCTGAGAACCAGTATTTGGTAAAGAACCTGGAGTAATCTGCAGTTAAAACGAAGCTCTCCCAGTTGATTACCGGTTTGGCAACTACTGCTGCGCGGAATCGGTCAGTTTTGCCGATAATCCAGGCCGTCAGGGTGCCGCCGCCGCTGCCGCCGGTAACGAATAATTGCCCCTCATCAATATAACCCTGGTCGATTACTGCATCGACGCCGGCCATTAAATCGTCATAATCCTGGCTCGGGTAATTGTGATGAATCAGGTTGGCAAATTCATGCCCGTAGCTAGTGGAGCCCCGTGGGTTTGTGTAGAGAACTACATAGCCGGCGGCGGCAAAAAGTTGCACCTCGGCGGCAAACCGGGGGCCATAGTTAGAGAAGGGCCCGCCGTGAATTTCCAACAGCAAGGGATATTTTTTCTTCGGGTCGAAGTTAGGCGGGTAGGCGACCCAGCCCTGTATATCGCGGCCATCAAAACTGGACTTGTAATTGATCTCCTCCACGCGGGCCATATTGCGCAGCGGCATCACATCGTTATTGAGGCTGGTCAGCGCTTTTACTTTGCCATTGTGGGCCAAAGCCAGCTCTGCCGGATGTTGCGGATTGGTTTGCGTGTAAGCAATAGCTCCGCGCTTGGATGCGGCAAAGTTAGTGCCAGAGTAGGGTCGCCCCAGCGATAGACCTCCGGCATCACTGACTACTACAGTGTCACTGCCACCAATTTTTTTAATGGCAATTTTTGTGGAGCCTTGGTCGTCGTAGCTATAGGCGATGCGCTTGCTATCGCCGAGCCAGTAGAAGTTGGAAATACTGCGGTCTTTGGCGGTTTGCACTTTGCGGGACTCGCCGCTGTCGAGGTCAATGATACGCAGGTTGTGCTGCTGGTAGCCGAGCCGTTGATCCTCAAACCCCAGGTAGGCCAGCTTTTTGCCATCGGGTGACATCTGTGGATGATGATCGGGTCCGAACCTTTCGGTGATTTGCTCAATGTTGCCATCCTTGAGATCCACTCTATAGATTTCAGAGTTCATCAACTCGATCTCATGATCGGGGTGGCGGTTTGCGGAAAAGTAAACGGCGTCGTTGTTTTTACTCCAGGCGAGACTGCTGCCGTGATCGAACTCACCGCTGGTGAGCTGGCGCGGCGTACCGCCCTCACGGGGGATCACAAATACCTGGGTGTGCCCCTGCTTGAGATAACCCATGCCGTCCGCACGATAAATGCTATTGTCGATAAACTGGGGTTGTTTTGCCCACTCGGCACCTTCGGGAGCACCGGGTAGTTCAACCGGTAGCGGTTTACTCTCTGGCACAAACATGGTGAACGCAATTTGTTTGCCGTCTCGCGACCACTGGATATTTGAAGGGGATTTGGGCAGGTGGGAGATCTGCAGATTTTGGCCGTTGTCGAGCCACAATAGATGGATCTGCGGGCTGCCGCTACGAGAACTGATAAAGGCGATTGTTTTACCGTCCGGGGATAGGCGCGGTGAATAATCAGAGTAATCCCCTGAGGTCAGTGGGCGGTGGTCCTTGCCATCGGCGCTGATTCGCCACAGGTTTGCCCGTTTGTTATCCGCCATTTTGTTCATGGAGTTGCGGACGTAGTAAATACTCTTTCCGTCGTTACTGAACTGGGGGTCGCTGGCATACTCGAGATTAAATACATCCTCATAGCTAAAGTTGGTGGATTGCTCTTCAGCGAGCGCAGGGCTGGCGATCAATATCGCCGCGGCTATTTTCAATAGTCTGTTCATTATCTGCGGGCTCCTCCTTTTTGTTATCGGGAAGAGCATACCGCAGAGGCAATCGGGTAGGAGGCCGATAAGCCGATCCGTGTATTTAGCGGGACAGTCCGTGTAATTAATAAATTATTATCGTACCGGACTGTAAATACAGCTTAGCAGTTCCCTAAGTACTTCCCGGTAGATATCCTTAAGTATATCCAAATGGTCGGCTTCGACCCTCTCATCAACTTTGTGAATAGTGGCATTGACCGGTCCCAGCTCCACCACCTGCGCTCCTGTCGGGGCGATAAAGCGGCCGTCGGAAGTGCCCCCTGCTGTCGACAATTCCGTTTCTTTCCCGGTGATTTTTTGGATTGCCCGCCCTACAGCGTGCACTAATGGGCCCTCGGTTGTGAGGAAGGGGAGCCCGGACAAATTGAAATTCGCCTCATATTTTAGTTTGTGTTTATCCAGGATTGCGCGGGCACGGGCCTCCAGTTCTTCGGCGGTGGATTCCGTAGAGAAGCGCCAATTACACAGCAGATCCACTTCACCGGGAATCACATTGGTTGCTCCGGTTCCCCCATTGATATTGGAAACCTGGAAGCTGGTGGCAGGAAAAAATTGGTTACCACTATCCCACTCTTCTGCAGCTAGTTCGGCCAGTGCCGGGGCTAGGTTGTGAATTGGGTTTTCCGCCAGGTGTGGATAGGCTACATGCCCCTGTACACCGAAGACTTTTAACTCAAGGCCCAGGGAGCCGCGTCTTCCGTTTTTGATAATGTCGCCGACGCGCTTACTGCTGGAGGGTTCACCGACAATACAGCAGTCAATTTTTTCTCCCTGTTCCTCGAGCCATTCAACGACTTTGACTGTGCCGTTGGTCGCCGGTCCTTCCTCGTCGCTGGTGATCAAAAAGGCGATACGACCACTGTGATCAGGATGCTGATGGATAAACTCCTCGCAGGCCACCACCATTGCGGCGAGGGAGCCCTTCATATCGGCCGCGCCGCGACCATACAAAAATCCATCGCGAATTTGTGGTTCGAAGGGTGGGCTGCTCCAGTTTTCCTCCGGCCCACTCGGCACTACATCGGTGTGGCCAGCGAAGGCGAGCAGAGGGCCTTCCCTTTGCCCATTGCGCACCGCCCAAAAATTATCGGTATCGCCACGGCGCAGCTTTGTCATCTTGAAACCGACTTTTTCCAGTCGCTCAATCATCAGGTCCATGCAGCCCGCATCTTCGGGGGTTACGGAGCGGTGGCGGATGAGGTCAAAGGCCAGTTGCAATGTGGGGGTCACAGAATAATCCTTTTAGTCGATAAGGTGCGCTGTTATCGGAATTTATGCAGGCGAAGAGTGGGCGGGGCCGGGGCCCCGCAGAGTCAGGTTTTAATTGCTGTGCAGGGCTGCATTCAATTCAATAGCACTCTTATTGGTCAGGCATTCAACGGCGCCATTGGTGGAATTTCTACGAAACAGCAGGTTAGATTTTCCGGCCAGATCGCGGGCTTTGATATGCTCGACAAGATTGCCGCTGCCGTCCAGCAGGGCCACTTTGGTCCCGGCAGTGATATAGAGGCCCGCTTCCACGGTGCAACGGTCTCCCAGGGGAATACCGATACCGGCATTGGCTCCCAGCAGGCAGTTGTCGCCCACGGAAATAACTATGTTTCCACCGCCGGAAAGGGTACCCATGGTGGAGCTGCTACCACCCAGATCGGAGCCAGCGCCGACAAATACGCCTGCCGAGATACGGCCCTCGATCATACCTGGGCCCTCGGTGCCCGCATTAAAGTTAACGAAGCCCTCGTGCATGATAGTAGTACCTTCGCCGAGATAGGCGCCGAGACGCACGCGCGCGGTGTGGGCGATGCGCACTCCCGTAGGTACCACGTAGTTGGTCATCTTGGGGAACTTGTCGATGCAGGAAACTTCCAGGTGCTCTCCTTTTAAGCGCGCTTCCAATTGTCGCTGCGGCAGTTCCTCCAGATCGATGGCTCCCTGGTTGGTCCAGGCCACATTGGCTAATTTACCGAAGATGCCATCGAGATTAGTTTCGTGGGGTTTTACCAGGCGGTGAGAGAGTAGATGCAGTTTCAAGTAGGCTTCGGGAAGCGATTGTGGTGCCTGGTCAGTGGAGAGCACTACCGCCGCCAGAGGTCGCTGGGTGATAGTAAATTGTTGTAGGATATCTGCTTGCTCGTTGGCACCCAGCTGACGCAATTTCTTCTCCAGGGGATGCAGTTGGGCTGGGTCCAGAGAAAGGCTGTAATTGCCCTCGCCGATGTTCAGGGTTTCCTTGATTGCAGCGGCTACACCCGTATCGGGCTTAAACAGCGGCCTGGGGTAGTAGACTTCCAGCCATTCCCCCTTATTGTTGCAGGTACCTACGCCAAATCCAATACTGTAAATATCGCTCATACTTTCCTCCTAATTGGATTAGCTAGCGAGTTGGGCGAACTCGGCCTCTTTAAAACCGAAATGGGTGTTGTTGTTGCTGGTGGTTACCGGGCGTTTGATCAGGGTTGGAGTTTTGCTGGCTAGCGCTAGGGCGGTGTCATTATTCATGCCGCTTTTCTGGTCGTCGGTAAGTGCTCGCCAGCTGGTGGAACGGCGGTTTAGCACTTCCTGCCAGCCGAAATTTTCCAGCCAGTCTTTAAGGGGTACATTGTCCATTCCGTCTTCTCGGAAATCGTGAAATTGATAATCAACCCCATTTTTTTCCAGCCATTTACGGGCTTTCTTTACGGTGTCGCAGTTTTTAATTCCGTACAGAGTAATCACAGTTACGCCTTTTTGGTTTTCTTGGGATTTTTGCGGTTGGGATAACAAGTAGTGCAGATTTCGCATACGGTGCCATCACAGCCTCGTGCGGAACAGTATTCCCGGCCGTAGAAAATAATCTGCAAATGTAATTTATTCCACTTTTCCTTGGGAAACAGCCGCTTCAGGTCTTTTTCAGTTTGGGTAACATTTTTTCCGCTAGTGAGTCCCCAGCGCTGGGCTAGTCGGTGAATATGGGTATCCACCGGAAATGCCGGATGTCCAAATGCTTGTGACATTACCACACTGGCGGTTTTATGGCCGACGCCGGGCAGGGTTTCCAGCGCAGCCATATTTTCAGGTACGGCGCTGTGGTATTCATTGACCAGAATTTGTGACAGTTTACTGATGGCCTTGGATTTCTGCGGGGACAGGCCACAGGGGCGGATGACCTCCTGGATTTTTTCCACCTGTACCTGTGCCATGCCTACCGGGTTGTCTGCCAGCAACCAGAGTGCGGGCGTTACCTGGTTGACGCGCTCATCGGTGCACTGTGCCGAAAGCAATACGGCCACCAGTAGTGTGTAAGGGTCTTTGTGGTCAAGGGGAACCGGAGTTTCCGGGTAGAGTTCATCCAGGCGCTGCAGAATAAAATCCACTCGCTCCTGCTTTAGTAAGTTTTTTACTGCCATTCTTTGTTGTGCCTGGGGCTCCGGGATGTATTTTTTGTGTCTGAGTGTTTGTACTAGCTGCAAAAGGTTTTGATGCGCCGAGCGGCTTCCACGCATTCCTCAAGCGTCGCTACCAGGGCCATGCGTACGTATTCACTTCCCGGGTTTAAGCGCTCATTTTCGCGTGCGAGGAAGGCGCCTGGCAAAACGGTAATGTTCTGCTGGCAAAATAGCTCGCGGGCAAAACTCTCTCCATGACCGACGCGCGGCCACAGGTAAAAGCTTGCCTGGGGGTAACCCACTTCGAGGCAACCATCGAGAATATCAAGTACCGCATCAAATTTCTGTCGATAGAGTGTACGGTTTTGTCTTACATGCTCTTCATCCTGCCAGGCTGCGATGGACGCATGCTGGTTTGGCAGAGGCATAGCGCAGCCGTGGTAAGTGCGGTAGAGCAGAAATTTATCCAGTAGCTGCGCGTCACCGGCTACAAATCCCGAGCGGAGGCCGGGCAGGTTTGAGCGTTTGGAAAGGCTGTGAAATACCACACAGCGGCGATAATCGTTGCGGCCGAGATCTTTGCATGCCTGTAGTAATCCGGCGGGTGGTGATGCTGCATTGAAATAGAGTTCTGAGTAGCATTCATCTGAGGCGATAGTGAAATCGTAGCGATCAGCAAGCTGGATCAGTTGCTGTAAATCTGTTACTTCCAACAGCGCGCCAGTCGGGTTTCCCGGTGAGCAGATATACAGCAGTTCGCATTGTTGCCACACTGACTCGTGGATGGAGGTATAGTCGGGTTTGAAGCCGTCGGCCTTCACACAATTGATAAAATATGGCTGAGCACCGGCAAGCAGTGTTGCGCCTTCATAGATCTGGTAAAAGGGGTTAGGCATAAGCACTTTACTGCCCGGTGTCACTATGGCTTGGGCAAAAGCGAATAGTGCCTCGCGGGTACCGTTTACTGGTAGCACCTGAGTTTCCGCACATAGCTGCTTGAGGTGGAAGCGTTTGCGCAGCCATTCTGCGATTGCCACACGCAGTGATACCAGTCCCTTTGTGAGCGGGTAGGAGGAAAGCTTGTCCAGGTGTTGAACCAGCTCACTGCGGACAAAACTAGGTGGAGCATGCTTCGGCTCGCCAATGGAGAGAGCAATATGCGGTTTGTCCGCTGCCTTCAGGCCCTCTTTCAGAGCTTGCAGTTTAGCGAATGGGTAGGGCTGCAACTTGTCCAGGTTGGGGTTCATAGCAGTCTTATCCGCTCCCTCAATAGTTATTATTGCGGCGTGGTGTGGTCGTCCAGTTCCCGGCAGATGGCTTCTTCGAGTGAGCGATTGATCTCGCTGTCACAGAGAGGCCGCCCCTCGGCATCGGTAATATGGAAAATGTCTTCCACTCGCTCACCGAGCGTGGAAATTTTAGCGTTGTGCAGGCGCAGGTCGTGGGCGATAAAAATACGCGCGATGCGCGCCAGCAGGCCGGGCCTGTCGGCACTGGTTATCTCCAGGGTGCTATACAGGTCGCCGGGCTCGGCAGATAGGTGCGCTTGGCTCTCCAGTTCAAACATCTTTAGGCGACGAGGGGTGCGCCGTTGGATCACTTTGGAGTAGTCCTCCACCAGGGCCAGCTCCTCCTGCAAGGTAAGTCGAATTTGCTGTAGTCGCTGCGGTTCGTCAAGTAGAGGTTGGCCGGACTCGTCCAGCACGTAGAAGGTGTCCAGGGTGTAGCCTGAGGCGGAGTTATAAAGGCGGGCGTCATGCACGCTCAGGTTGAGCATATCGAGTCCGGTCACGGCGGCGGCAAAAACATTGGCTCGATCGGGGGTATATACGAATACTTGGGTGGCTCCGTCGTGTTCACCGGGGCCCGAGTTGCGGGTCAGCACCAAGGTGTCGCTTTGCTCCAAGGGGGCATTGCTGTGCAGCTCGTGGATAGCGGCAGTGTGCCAGGTAATGTTGTCGGCACTCTCGCGTACAAAATAGTCCTCGCCCATCTGCGCCCAGATATTAATGACCGAGGCTTCGGGCAGCCCCATTGCCCGTAGCTTTTCAAGGGCAAGACTGCGGGTTTCCTCGATAATTTCCTCCCTGTCTATGGGGTTCTCCAGGCCGCGGCGCAGGGCATGCTGGGTGGCTTGGTAGAGTTGGCGCATCAGGCTGGCGCGCCAGCTGTTCCACAGCTCTGGATTGGTGGCATTAATATCGGCCACCGTGAGGGCGTAAAGGTAGTCAAGGTGCTCGCGGTCACCGACTTCGCGGGCGAAAGCGTGCACTACTTCGGGGTCGCTGATGTCCTGCTTCTGGGATACCTGGCTCATCAATAAGTGTTTTTCCACCAGCCAGCAAACCAGTCGTCGGTCGCGGGCGGGCAGTCGATGTCTTTGGCAGAACTCAGCCGCATCCACCACCCCCAATTTGGAGTGGTCGCCGCCGCGGCCCTTGGCGATATCGTGGTAGAGACCGGCGATATACAGCAGCTCTGGCTGGCGCATGCGCCCGAGGACGTCCGCGGCGAGGGGAAACTTCTCCCGCGCCTCTGGGCTGCGAAAGCCGCGCATGTTGCGCACTACCTGCAAGGTGTGGGCGTCCACGGTGTAGATGTGGAACAGGTCGTGCTGCATCTGGCCGGTAACCCGGCCGAACTCCGGCAGGTAGCGGCCGAGAATACCGTAGCGGGTCATGCGCGATAACTGGGTGGAGAGCCCGCGCGGGGAGCGTAGCAGCTGCATAAACAGCTCGCTGTTGGCAGAATTCGCGCGGAAGTCCTCATCGATCAAGTGGCGCTGTTCGCGTATCAGGCGAATGGTGGAGGCACGCACTCGGGCGATTTTCGGATTCCTCGCCATCAATACAAAGATTTCCAGCAGAGCAGAGGGGTGCTTGGTAAAAACCTGGGAGTGAACAACTTCAATCGCACCGCCACGCAGATGGAAGCGTTTGTTGATAGGGGTGATGGACCCTTTTCCGCTGGACCGGAGAATTGCCTCGCCGAGGAATTGAAGCAGTACGTCATTGAGCTCGCGCAGGGCCATAACCGTACGGTAGTAGTTATGCATGAACTGCTCGACGGCCAGGTGGGTGTCGCTATCTTCGTAGCCAAACTGCTTGGCTAGCTCCCTCTGGTAGTCGAATAGTAGGCGCTCCTCGGCACGCCCGGCGAGTAAGTGCAAGCCGTAGCGCACCCGCCACAGGAAGCTCTCACCGGATTGGAGGATGGCAAACTCCTCCTCGGTGAAAAAAGCCTTGCCTTGTAGCTGCTTTAGAGTGCGTACTTTAAAAAAGTACTTGGCGACCCAGGCGATAGTTTGGATATCGCGCAACCCGCCGGGGGAGTTTTTGATATTGGGCTCGAGAATATACTCCGCCGCCTGTTGGCGGTTGTGGCGTTCCTCCTGCTCAGTAATTTTTGCGTGAAAAAACGCTTCTGTCGTCCACAGCTTGTCCCGCTCCATACGGGCAACCAATTGCTCTCCGGGTGCGGTATCCCCCACTACTGTGCGGGATTCGGTGAGGTTGGTGACTACGGTAATATCCCGCGCGGCCAATTCTAGGCAGTCTTCGACACTGCGCACTGAGTGACCGATATCCAGGCCAAGGTCCCAGAGAAAGGCGACAAACCGCTCAATGTTTTCGATGGTCTCCGTGCTGGCACTTTCATCTGTGAGAATTAGCAAGTCAATGTCTGAGTGAGGGTGGAGTTCGCTGCGGCCGTAACCGCCGACTGCGAGCAGCCCCGTACCTGGCAGCCATTTATATTGGTGCCAGGCATAATGCAGTAGGCAATCCACAAACAGAGCCCGCTCGTGCACCAGTGTGCCCACATCCTCCCCCTCGCGAAACCGCTCGGCCATCTGGTATTCGGCTGCGCCTACGGCATCTTTGAAAATCTGCAGGGGAGGTTTTTTATTGTCCGCAAGGGCCTGGCGAAACCGGTTCTGGTCAAAGAAAAACAGAGGGCGTTCAAAGTAGGGGGTGTTGGCCAGTTGCATGGGTGGGGTCCGTTTGACTGTGACCCGCCGCGCAGGCGGCAGGCCACTGCATTTTTACTTTGAGTCGGGCGGGGGGCGAGGGGTTAAAACTGCTCCTCACTACGCGCGGTCAGTACTTCAACTCCATCGCTGGTGACGGCCATGGTGTGCTCCCACTGTGCCGATAGTCGGCGATCTTTGGTGATTGCAGTCCAGCCGTCGCCGAGAACGCGAGTGGCGGCTTTGCCGGCGTTGATCATCGGCTCAATGGTAAAGGTCATGCCCTCCTGCAGCACTTCGCCGGTTCCAGGCTGGCCGTAGTGCAGAATTTGAGGCTCCTCATGGAATACATCGCCGATACCGTGACCACAGAAGTCGCGCACTACGGTGTAGTAGTTTTTCTCGGCATGTTGCTGAATCACGTGGCCAATATCGCCGAGGGTAGTGCCGGGGCGCACAATCTCAATAGCTTTGTACATGCACTCCTGAGTTACCCGCACCAGTCGCTCGGCGTGTGCGGCAGGCTTGCCAACAAAGAACATCTTGCTGGTATCTCCAAACCAGCCGTCCTTGATCACGGTGACATCAATATTAATAATATCGCCTTTTTTCAGCACTTTACTCTCGGAGGGTATGCCATGGCAGACCACTTCATTGACAGATGTGCAGATGGATTTTGGGAAACCGCGGTAGCCGAGGCATGCGGGAATGGCCTTTTGCACGTTAACAATGTGCTCGTGGCAGCGCCGGTCGAGTTCTTCCGTAGTGACACCGGGAACGACATGCTCGCCAATCATCTCCAGGACCTCTGCGGCGAGGCGGCCTGCGATACGCATCTTGGCAATCTGTTCCGGGGTCTTAATGGCTGAAGTCATGCGTGTCCTTAAGTCAGTAGTTGAAGGCGGGCTGCGCCCACCGCGGCGCGATATTGTAGCGGATTGCCGGCGGCTGGGCATAGTTCGCCGGCACGGGGTGTTGCGCGCTTCGGACACGGCCCCTGTACGCGCCAAATTTTCGACTGTCCTTCACTCGGGTGCGGGATTGTGGTATAAAGCGCGCCGCTCCGGGATGCTCCCGGGGTAAAAATGCCGCACACGCATCGACACATGTGTCTGGGTGCCTCGGAAGGGGTTGACGCATGGGATGTGTGGAGGATTAACCCGTATATTTAGAGGTTTATTATGCCGCAAGTAAGCATGCGCGATATGCTGCAGGCTGGTGTTCACTTTGGCCACCAGACTCGCTACTGGAACCCGAAGATGGGTCAATACATCTTTGGTGCCCGCAACAAAATTCATATCATCAACCTGGAGCACACTGTACCGGCTTTCAACGAAGCTCTGCAGGTGATCAAGGGGATGGCCGCTCAAAAGAAAAAGATTCTGTTCGTTGGCACCAAGCGCGCCGCACAGAAATCTATCAAAGAGCAGGCTGAGCGCTGTGGCCAGCCATATGTCAGCAACCGCTGGCTGGGTGGTATGCTCACCAACTACAAAACCATCCGCGCTTCCATCAAGCGTTTCCGCGATCTGGAAGTTCAGTCCCAGGACGGCACTTTCGAGAAGCTGACCAAGAAAGAAGCCCTGATGCGTACTCGCACCATGGATAAGCTCGAGCGCTCCATCGGTGGTATCAAGGATATGGGCGGCCTGCCCGATGCGATCTTCGTAATCGATGTTGAGCACGAGCGCATTGCTATCCAGGAAGCCAACAAACTCGGCATTCCGGTAATTGGTGTTGTTGATACCAACAGCGACCCGATTGGTGTTGACTATGTGATCCCCGGTAACGACGACGCTATTCGCGCGATCAAACTGTACACTACTGTTGTAGCCGATGCGGTTCTCGCCGGTGCAGCTGAAGCTGGCAGCGCAGTGAATAAAGACGAGTACGTCGAAGCTAGCGATGACGAAGCTGCTGCAGAGTAATTTGCAGGGCGAAGTGGTGTAACCCAATAGCGTTACATTGCGAACTCAAAAAGGGGCCCAAATTACGGCCCCTTTTTTCTAATTTTTAGTGATAGAACCCCGAGGAAAGAATCATGGCGATTACCGCGTCTATGGTAAAAGAACTGCGCGAGCGCACCGGCCTGCCAATGATGGAGTGTAAGAAAGCACTCACCGCAGCGGATGGCGATATTGAGAAAGCGATCGAAGATCTGCGCAAAGCCTCCGGCCTGAAGGCTGCCAAGAAAGCTGGCCGTACCGCTGCCGACGGTGTTGTTGCCGCTAAAGTTGCTGAAGATGGTAGCTTCGGAGTACTGGTTGAAGTGAATTCTGAGACTGACTTCGTTGCCCGTGACGATAATTTCCAAGCATTTGTTGCCAAGGTTGTGGATAAGGCATTTGCTGAGCGCCAGCAAGATGTTGCTGCCCTGATGGAAGGTGAGCTGGAAGCCGCTCGTGAAGCCCTGGTTCAGAAGATTGGTGAGAATATCGGCGTTCGTCGTATCGAACTGGTTGAGGCTCCAGTTGTGGGTGCCTATGTGCACTCCAACAACCGTATTGCCGCGATGGTAGCCCTGAGCGGCGGTGATGTTGAGCTGGCGAAAGATGTTGCTATGCATGTTACCGCGGTAAATCCTCAGGTAAACAAGCCTGAAGATATGCCTGCTGATGTCCTGGAAAAAGAAAAAGACATCATCAAAGCTCAGCCTGATATGGAAGGCAAACCGGCCGAAATCGTCGAGAAAATGATGGGTGGTCGCATCAAGAAGTTCCTGAAAGAGAACAGCCTGGTAGAGCAGCCGTTTGTTAAGAACCCGGACGTGAGCATTGGCAAGCTGGTTAAAGATGCCGGTGCCGACGTAGCTTCTTTCATTCGTTTTGAAGTGGGCGAAGGTATCGAGAAAGAAGAGGTTGATTTCGCAGCGGAAGTTGCCGCTCAGGTTAAGTCCTCTTCCTAATCGAAAATCACGGGTACCTATTAGTGCTCGTAGTGCTCGTTCACAGTGGGGTGCTTCTGCCGGGTTCTCAGTTGATCCCGGTGGAGCACCCCTCTGTGTAAATGACTGAAATTGTTGTAATGTTCGGCGGCAATATACTTGGCCACTAAACAGGTACATTTGAGAGGACCGAAGCATGCCCGGTATTAAGGACCGCAAATATAAAAGAATTCTGCTGAAGCTCAGCGGTGAAGAGCTGATGGGGGATCAGGGTTTTGGTATCAGCCCCAAGGTGCTGGACAAGATGGCTCTGGAAATTGGTCAGCTTGTGGGTATCGGTGTCCAGGTGGGCTTGGTTGTGGGCGGAGGCAACCTGTTTCGCGGTGCGGCCTTGAGCGCTGCGGGCCTCGATAGGGTAACCGGTGATCATATGGGGATGCTGGCCACGGTAATGAATGCCCTGGCCCTGCGCGACGCTCTGGAGAGGTCCAATATCTCCTCGCGGGTGATGTCCTCAATCCAGATGAGCGGTATCGTAGACCACTATGACCGCCGTGCGGCAATTCGCTATCTGGAGCGGGGTGAGGTGCTGATTTTTGCTGCGGGAACTGGCAACCCGTTTTTTACTACAGACTCTGCGGCCTGTTTGCGCGGGATTGAAATTGAAGCTGAGCTGGTATTGAAGGCCACAAAAGTGGATGGTGTTTACTCGGCTGACCCAGTATTGGACCCGAGTGCGACCCGCTATGACCAGCTCACCTACGACGAGGTTTTGGATAAGAAGCTGGGTGTAATGGACTTAACCGCAATCTGCCTCTGCCGGGAGCACAACATGCCCGTGCGGGTGTTCCGCATGGATAAGACCGGGGCGCTGCTCAATATTGTCGTGGGCGGTGAGGAAGGCACGCTAATCGAAGAGGAAGTGAAATCGTGATTGAAGATATCAAAAAAGACGCTAAGACCCGCATGGGCAAGGCGCTCGACGCACTGGCTGGTAATTTTAATAAAATCCGTACCGGTCGCGCGCACCCGAGTATTCTCGACGGTATCCAGGTTTCCTATTACGGCTCTGATACCCCTTTGTCACAGGTGGCCAACGTTACTGTAGAAGATGCGCGGACTTTATCGGTAACTCCCTGGGAGAAGAATCTGGTTCCGGATATCGAGAAGGCAATCATGAAGTCCGACCTGGGTCTGAACCCCAGCACTGCGGGTGCGGTTATTCGCATTCCGATGCCGATGCTGACCGAAGAGACTCGAAAAAACTTTATTCGTCAGGCTCGCGGCGAGGCTGAGACTGCGCGTGTATCTATCCGCAATATTCGTCGTGACTCTTTGGCCGAAGTGAAGTCTCTGGTAAAGGACAAAGAAATCTCCGAGGATGATGAACGCCGCGCTGGCGATGAGATCCAGAAGATTACGGATCAGTTTGTTGCGGATGTCGATAAATCGCTCGCAGCTAAAGAAAAAGATCTGATGGAAATTTAATGATCACCGGTGGTACCGAGCTGAGTAGTCCCAGGCACATCGCCATAATTATGGATGGCAATGGTCGCTGGGCCGCTCGCAAGGGGCTCTCCCCTTCTGCAGGCCATAAAGCCGGGGTTGAGCGAATACGCGACCTCCTTTCTGCATGCAGAAGTCGTGGGGTTGAAGTCCTGACACTGTTTGCCTTCTCCAGTGAGAACTGGCAGCGGCCGCCCAAAGAAGTGGAGCTTTTAATGAGTTTGTTCCACTCCTACCTGCGCAAAGAGGCTCGTCGTATGTGCGACGAAGGCGTGCGCCTACGAGTAATTGGGCGTCGTGATCGTTTTTCACCCCGATTGCAACGTGCAATCGCAGAAGCAGAAGAGATTACCCGGTTGGGTCAGCAGGGCGACTTAGTTATTGCTGCGGATTACGGTGGGCGCTGGGATATCACTCAGGCGGCGCGCCAGCTTGCCGAGCAGGTAGTCAATGGCGAACGCTCAATTGACTCTATCGATGAAGAATCACTCGATAGCCATATTCAGCTCGCTGATTTGCCGCCGGTAGATCTGCTGATAAGATCCAGCGGTGAGCAACGTATTAGTAATTTTATTCTATGGCAGGCCGCCTACAGTGAGCTCTTTTTTACAGATACACTGTGGCCTGATTTTGATGAGGCTGCACTTGATGTAGCTATTGCAGCATTTCAGCAGCGGGATCGCCGCTTTGGCGGCCGAGCTGCTGGGGGTGACGCGGCTGCGCAGGCCTGAATGATATCGGGCCAAATGCGCGGCCATTTTTTTGCCTGCGCAAAGTTTTTGGGAATACTACACCAGGGTGTTTCAGTCTACTCAGTGAGGGCGGGCTGGGGTGCGGGTCCAGATGAAAGGGGTTTTCGGTGCTAAAACAAAGAATAATTACTGCGCTGGTATTGCTGGTACTGTTTGCTGGTGTGCTATTTTTCCTCCCGATTCAGTGGTACACACTGGCTTTTGTCGCTGTGGTACTGCTGGGCGGTTGGGAGTGGGCGAATCTCTCTAATCTCAATCGCGCCCTGCGTTTTGTTTTTCTCGCATTACTGGGTGGCACCCTTGTGGCGACAGCCCAGTATGTATTTTCCATGGATTTCGGTTCGCCAGATATAGATCGTGCACGACAAATACTAGCGGTTGCCTGTGGTTGGTGGGCGCTCGCCTTCCTCTGGGTGCAGAGCTATCCTGCCAGTGCCATGCTTTGGGGAAATCGCTGGGTGCGGGGTGTAGTAGGTTTGCTCGTATTAGTACCCAGCTGGCTGTCCTTGGTAATTTTGCGCGGGCTCGATCACGGCGCATGGTTGGTGCTTTATGTGGTAGCCATTGTGGTGGCCGCGGATGTGGGTGCTTATTTCGTTGGGCGTAAATATGGCAAGCGTAAACTTGCCCGTGAGGTGAGCCCTGGGAAGTCATGGGAGGGCTTTTTTGGAGGCTTGGGAGCCTGCTTTATCCTCGCACTGGCAACTTCTTTCCTGTTTGAGTTGCCTCTTAAAAATACCATACTCTTTACTTTTGGTGTCCTGGTTACTGCCCTTGCCTCAGTTATCGGTGATCTGCTGGAGAGCATGTTCAAGCGACACAGGGGAGTGAAGGATAGTAGTCATATTCTGCCGGGCCACGGAGGGGTTATGGATAGGCTCGATAGTCTGTCAGCGGCTCTGCCGGTGTTCACCATGGCTGCGCTCGCCAGTGAGCTGCCCAAGTACCTGTAACTTGCCCTATTTGATAAATATTCCGGTGCTACCTCGTTACTCCAGCCGTTATAGAGCGGCAGTGAGGTGGTGGCACTATAGGTTTCCCCTGGTATAACGAGCACCTATGCAAGGTAATTCTCCGCAAGCTGTAACAGTTCTCGGCTCCACCGGCTCAATTGGTGTCAGCACACTCGATGTGCTTGCTCGCCATCCCCAGAAGTACACTGTTTTCGCGCTGACCGCCAATGAGCGTGTTGCTGAGTTGGCCCAGCAGTGCCGCAGGTTCAATCCCCGCTATGCTGTCGTCGCCAGTGAGGCGGGGGCGAAGGAGCTGCGCGAGTTGCTAGCGGGAGAAGTGTCCACTGAAATCTTGCAGGGCGTCGAGGGGCTTTGTCATGTGGCCTCAACCGACGAGGTGGGTGCTGTGATGGCGGCCATTGTCGGAGCGGCCGGTTTGCGGCCAACACTAGCAGCAGTGGAGGCGGGTAAGAAGATACTGCTCGCCAACAAGGAGGCATTGGTGATGGCTGGCCCGCTATTTCTTCGGGCTCTCCGTGTTAGCGGAGCGCAACTATTGCCTATCGACAGTGAGCACAATGCCATCTTCCAATGCCTGCCTTATCCTTGCGGGGGCTTGGAAGAGGTGGGTGTGGAGAGGATCTTGCTCACTGGCTCTGGAGGCCCTTTTCGCACGCGCGAAACCGGGGATCTGCACAAGGTGACTCCCGATGAGGCTTGTGCGCACCCCAACTGGTCCATGGGGAGAAAGATCTCTGTGGACTCAGCCACCATGATGAACAAGGGGCTCGAGTTTATCGAGGCCTGCTACCTGTTCAACGCGCGCCCCGAGCAAATTGAGGTGGTGGTGCACCCGCAAAGTATTATTCACTCTATGGTTCAGTACCGGGATGGCTCCTTACTGGCGCAGATGGGCAACCCCGACATGCGCACTCCAATTGCACATGCACTGGCGTTTCCTTCACGCATTGATGCCGGCGTGCCCGCTTTGGATTTGATCGCCCAGGGTAGGCTCGATTTTGAGGCCCCTGACCACCAGCGCTTCCCTTGCCTGCGCTTGGCTCGCGAAGCAATTGATGTGGGGGGCAGTGCGCCAACTGTATTGAATGCGGCAAATGAAATCGCCGTCGAGGCGTTTTTACAGGGGCGGCTTGCGTTTACTAGTATTGCAGCTGCGATAGAAAAAGTAATGAATAGTGCCCCAACCGTTGAACTGACAGGGCTGGAGGCAGTCGAAGCCATTGATCTCAATGCGCGAGAGCTGGCCCAGCAGGCTGTTGGGGCCCTTTAGTCATTCAGCTCGGCGTATAATGCCGAGGTTTGCGCATGAAAAGAGACTGTAACTGAGTATGGACCTGATTCAGACGGTAATCTGGGCCTTGGTAGCCCTCGGAGTACTGGTATCCTTCCACGAGTTTGGACACTTCCTCGTAGCACGTCTCTGTGGAGTCAAGGTGCTGCGTTTTTCTGTGGGTTTTGGGCGCCGGCTTATATCCCGTTATGATCGCCACGGCACCGAATTTACCATTTCGGCCATCCCTCTTGGCGGTTACGTCAAAATGCTCGATGAGCGCGAAGGGGAGGTCGCTGATAGCGAGCTGGGTCAGGCGTTCAACCGTAAAAGTGTTTGGGCACGCATTGCGATTGCTGCGGCCGGCCCGGTAGCCAACTTCCTGCTGGCGATTGTGCTGTTCTGGGTGGTATTCATGGGGGGCACAGCGGGGCCGGTGCCCATCGTAGATGCCGTGAAACCGGGTAGCATCGCCGAAGCGGCTGGGCTTGAGTCCGGCCAGGAAATTATCGCTGTAGATGGGGAATCTACCCCGACTTGGCAGGCCCTGAACTGGCGCCTGGCTAACCGGCTTGGCGAAAGTGGCACTATTGAGTTTTCTGTGCGCTACCCGAATTCCAATCTTGAATACCATATGGCTGCGGATATCAACCGCTGGCTGTCGGGTCAGGAAGTACCCGACCCCCTGGGTGAGATTGGGTTGGAACTCTGGACGCCACCTGCAAGCATGAAACTCTATCATGTGGCAGAGGGCAGTGCGGCAGGCGCTGCGGGTCTGCGCGCGGGTGACACTATCACTGGAACAGATGGGCGGGTTTTTTCCGGATGGAAGGAATGGAGCGAGTATGTTCGTGCCCGCGCTGGTGTGCCTTTAGAAGTGGAGGTAGAGCGTCAGGGGCAGCATTTGACAATTCCGGTCACTCCAGCCGAAGTGACGCTTGATAGCGGTGAGCGAGTTGGACAGATTGGTGTGCGGCCTGTCTCAGAGTCCTGGCCAGATGATCGGGTGCGGGTTTTCCACTACGGGGTTGTGGGTGCACTTTCCAAAGGGTTACAGGAGACCTGGGATAAGACCCTGTTCACCCTGAATAGCTTGAAGAAATTGATATTTGGTCAACTTTCAACCAAAAACTTGAGTGGACCAATCACCATTGCTAAAGTGGCGGGTACTTCCGCAGAGGCGGGATGGCAGTCTTTCCTGTCACTTCTTGCGCTGCTCAGTATCAGTCTCGGTGTACTCAATCTGCTACCCATTCCGGTACTCGATGGCGGCCATCTTCTCTACTACGGTATTGAAGCGATCAAAGGATCCCCTGTGTCAGAGAGGGTTCAGGTGATCGGGTTGCAGGTAGGTATGGCTCTGGTGCTCTGTATTATGGGGCTGGCCTTATATAACGATATTTTGCGCTTGTAATTTGATTAAGAATTCCAGTTCTACGGAGTGTGAACGGGAAGTTGTGCTGGGGTAAGTGGCACTCAATAAGGTGCTGTAATTCCTAGATTACGGGTAAAGAGACCTGGAAATAGTAGATGCAAGATTTCCTGAAAGTGGCCCTCCTTGGCCTAGTGCTACCACTGAGTGCTTTAGCACAGTCGTTCGTGGTCAACGATATCCGTGTGGAAGGATTGCAACGCGTCTCTGCAGGCACAGTTTTCTCAGCGCTTCCGCTTCGGGTCGGCGATGAAGTCGAAACTGTGGAAATTCAGAGTGCAACCCGTGCGCTGTTCCATACCGGTTATTTTGAGGACATCCAGATCGGCCGGGAAAATGGCGTTCTGGTTGTTACCGTACGGGAGCGACCAGCCATATCCAAGATTGAGATAACCGGAAACAAGGCGATTGCCACCGAGGATCTCTTGAAAGGTATGGAGGAAAACGGTCTCGCCGAAGGGCAAATCTTCAAGCGTGCGACTCTTGAAGGACTGGCTCAGGAACTTGAGCGCCAGTATGTGGCGCAGGGCCGCTACGGTGCCAATGTTAAGACAGAGGTCAAGGAGTTGCCGCGCAATCAGGTTGAGCTGCGGGTTGATGTTGATGAAGGGTCTGTTGCAGCGATTAAGCACATCAACATTGTTGGAAACCGGGCTTTTTCCGATGAAGAACTTGAGGAGATTTTTGAACTGCAAACTACCGGCTGGCTTTCCTGGCTGCGTAGGGACGACAAGTATTCCCGTGAGAAGCTCACTGGTGACCTGGAGCGTCTGGAGTCCTATTACCTCGATCGCGGGTTTCTTGACTTTCAAATTGCCTCCACCCAGGTATCTCTGAGCCCGAACAAGCAAAGCGTTTTCATCACTGTAAATGTGAATGAGGGGGGTGTTTACACCATTAGTGAGGTTGGCCTTGCTGGTGACCCGGTAGTGCCTGAAGAGGAAATCAAACGCTTGTTGCTAATGCGTGAGGGGCAGACATTCTCTCAGGTGAGGATGACAACAACTTCCGACTATATTACCAAGCGGCTGGGTAATGAGGGTTACACTTTTGCCGAAGTGAGCGGCATTCCAGAAGCCAATAAAGAAGAGAATACAGTAAAAATTACTTTCTTTATTAACCCGGGAAAGCGCGTGTATGTGCGCCGTATCAGTTTCCGCGGAAATACTCGTACCGCAGACGAAGTTTTGCGACGTGAGTTGCGCCAGATGGAATCGGCCTCGGCTTCTGCCGCTCGTATTGAACAATCCAAAGTACGTCTCGAGCGCCTTGGGTACCTCAAGGTGGTGGAAGTTAAAACCATCAAGGTGCCTGCCTCAGATCGGATTGATGTCGAGTACAAACCCTCCGACTCTGGGGGAACGGGGCACCAATAAGGTGCTGTAACTTCTGGATTGCGAATAAAAAGACCTGGAATTAGTAGATGAAAGATTTCCTGAAAGCGGCCTCCCTCGGCCTGGTGCTGCCACTGAGTGCTTTGGCACAGTCGTTCGTGGTCAACGATATCCGCGTGGAAGGATTGCAACGCGTCTCTGCAGGCACAGTTTTCTCGGCGCTTCCGCTCCGGGTCGGCGATGAAGTCGAAACCGTGGAAATCCAGAGCGCAACCCGTGCACTGTTTCGTACCGGTTATTTTGAGGACATCCAGATCGGCCGTGAAAATGGCGTTCTGGTTGTTACCGTACGGGAGCGGCCAGCCATATCCAAGATTGAGATAACCGGAAACAAGGCGATCGCAACCGAAGATCTGCTGAAGGGTATGGAGGAAAACGGTCTCGCCGAAGGGCAGATCTTCAAACGTGCGACTCTTGAAGGCCTGGCCCAGGAACTTGAGCGCCAGTATGTGGCCCAGGGACGCTACGGCGCCAGTGTGAAGACAGAGGTCAAGGAGTTACCGCGCAATCAGGTTGAGCTGCGGGTTATTGTTGATGAAGGGTCTGTCGCTGCGATTAAGCATATCAATATTGTTGGAAACCGGGCTTTTTCCGATGAAGAACTCGGGGAGATTTTTGAGCTGCAAACTACCGGGTGGCTCTCTTGGCTGCGCAGTGATGATAAGTACTCCCGTGAGAAGCTCACTGGTGATCTGGAGCGTTTGGAGTCCTATTATCTCGATCGCGGATATCTTGATTTCCAGATTGATTCTACCCAGGTATCTCTGAGCCCGGACAAACAGAGCGTTTTCATTACTGTGAACGTGATTGAGGGGGACGTTTATACTGTTAGTGAGGTGGACCTTGCTGGCGACCCGGTAGTGCCTGAAGAGGAAGTCAAGCGCCTGTTGTTAGTGCGTGAAGGGCAGACGTTCTCCCAGGTGAGGATGACAATGACCTCCGACTATATTACCAAGCGACTGGGTAATGAAGGTTACACTTTTGCCGAAGTGAACGGTATCCCAGAAGCCAATAAAGAAGAGAAAACAGTAAAAATAACCTTCTTTATCAACCCGGGAAAGCGCGCCTATGTGCGCCGTATCAGTTTTCGCGGAAACACTCGTACCGCGGACGAAGTTTTGCGCCGCGAGTTGCGCCAGATGGAATCGGCCTCGGCCTCTTCCGCTCGTATAGAACAGTCCAAAGTGCGTCTCGAACGCTTGGGTTACTTCAAAGGGGTGGAGGTTGAAACCACCGAGGTACCCGGAACCTCCGATCAGATTGATGTCGAGTACACGGTAGAGGAACAGCCCTCCGGCTCTATTGGTGGCACCATCGGTTGGGCCCAGAGCAGCGGTCTTGTGCTGGGCGGTAATATCCAGGAGAACAACTGGCTGGGTACCGGTAAGTCGGTGGGGATCGGGGTTAATGTTTCAACTTATCAGACAGCTCTAAACTTTTCTTATCTTGACCCGTACTTTACCCCAGACGGTGTCAGCCGCGGTTTTAACGTTTTTTACCGGGAAAATGATTACTCTGAAGTCAATCTGTCTGACTACAATACTACGACATATGGTGGCGGGGTGAACTTTGGTTATCCCGTTTCTGAAATTTCACGTGTGGGTTTGAATGTTGGTTTTAGCCACCTGGAACTGTCAGCTTCAAGTAGTTCCGTTCAGGAAATTACTTCCACACCCATGCCGGCCGGCTTAACCGGAGTGATAACCGAAGCTGAGGCAGATCAAATAGTTGAAGCTCTGAACGCTGGTGAAGAAGATAATCTTGCAATGCCATTAACGGATGGCCTCTTTAGCGCAGATGGTTTTATAGATCGTCATGGTGACGCGTTTAATAATTTGAGCCTGACTGCCTCTTATGCACGTTCAACGCTTAACCGAGGTATCTTAGCGACACGCGGGTCCTCTCAGAATGTTTCTGCAGAGTTCACTGTGCCGGGTAGCGACCTTGAATATTATAAGTTTATTTATACAGGCCAATACTTCCGTCCGCTTACCAAGAGCCTAACTTTGCGTTTACGTACGCGACTGGGCTATGGCGATGGATATGGCAATCTGGACCAATTGCCCTTCTTTGAGAATTTTTACGCGGGCGGGTTTGGTTCGGTCCGTGGATTTGAGCGTAACACCCTAGGACCGCGTTCGACTCCGGCTGCAGGCTTCCAGTCGTATTCTTACACCGATGCAGATGGAGTTACTGAAACCGGCGCTCCTCCTTGTGCAACGGAAAATGGGCAGGTTACACAAAAGTGTTATTTAATAAACGATGATGGTACTTTGGCTACAAGTTCGTTCGGTGATGCCGACCCATTCGGTGGCAATATCTTAATCGAAGGAAGTGCTGAAGTTATTTTCCCGCTGCCTTTTATTAAGGATCAGCGTTCCCTGCAATCGGCTTTCTTTGTCGATGCGGGTAATGTTTTTGATACCAGTTGCGACGAAACCCAGATCAACTGTTACGATGTGGATTTCGGTAAGATGAATGTTTCAGCGGGTATAGGCCTGACTTGGGTAACCGGCTTTGGGCCGCTGACGTTCAGCTTGGCGAAAGCTCTGAAGAAAAATGAGGATGATGATGTGGAAGTGTTCCAATTTACTCTGGGTAATAGCTTCTGATCTCATTGATAACGTCATATTATGCGCGGACTAGGCGCAACTAAAATAAAATCAATTGGAGAAACCAAAGTGCTTAAGAATGTAAAGGTTATCGCAGTTCTGCTTGCCAGTATGACCATGTCTGGTGCTGCACTGGCCCAGACCAAGGTTGCGGTATTTAACTTGCAGGCTGCGATCATGAGCACCGATGTAGCCAAGACCAAGGTGAATTCCCTAAAAACCAGTTCTGAATATTCCAAGTTACAAAGCAGCGCGGAATCAATTCGCTCCGAGCTGCAAAAAATGGCAGAGGATGCGCAGAAAAACAGTGTGACCTGGTCTGATGAGCAGAAGACTGAGTACCAGCGCAAAATGAACTTTCAACGTTCAGATTTTGAGACCACCGTTAAAAAGCTGCGCGCTATGGAGGCTCAGGTGGGGCAGGAAATTCAAGCCTCTTTGGGACCCAAGGCCAAGACAGCACTGGAAGCCATTATCAAAGAACAAAAACTGGATTTGGTTCTGGATGCCTCTACTGCCTACTTTGCAAATCCTCAGGTCGACCTGACCGAATCTGTCGTAAAGCGTATGAACGCTGATAAGTAATCGATAGTTCTATAATGAGAGACCATTTGTCCCTGACCCAGCTCGCACAGGAGCTGGGTGCTGAATTGCGTTTGGCGCCTGGTGTAGAGCCGGCCCGGAAAATCAACGGCCTTAGTACTTTGCAGGATGCTAATACAGAGCATCTGACCTTTTTGGCAAATCCCAACTATCGCCGCTTCCTGAAGGCCACTAGTGCTGGTGCGGTACTAGTTACAAAGGAATTTGTAGATGAATGCCCTGTGTCCACGTTATGTGTGGATAACCCTTACCTGGCTTTTGCCCGGGCGAGTGCTTTGTTCAACACTGCGCCGAAGGCTGAGGCCGGTATTCACCCCGCGGCAGTAGTCCACCCAGAGGCTGAGATAGGCCCTGGCGTCAGTGTGGCCGCCGGTGCAGTTGTGGAGGCATTTGCAAAAATTGGCCCGCGCGCGGTAGTAGGAGCCAACTGTTTTGTGGGTGAGGGTAGCACTCTCGGCGAGGGTAGCTGCCTGCATGCTGGTGCAATTGTTCATCACGGCTGTCGTATCGGTAGCGATTGTATTATTCATAGCCAGGTCGTAGTTGGTGCCGATGGCTTCGGGTTTGCTCCCCATAAGGGGGAGTGGATTAAGATCTACCAGCTAGGTGGAGTTGAGATCGGCGATCAGGTTGAGATTGGAGCGAATACCTGCGTAGATCGCGGTGCACTGGGTGACACAGTGATTGGCCGCGGAGTCAAGATCGACAATCTGGTTCAAATCGCGCACAATGTGCGGATTGGTGACTACTCAGCCATTGCCGCGTGTACCGGTATTGCCGGTAGCGCCATTATTGGCAAACATTGTGCCTTGGGCGGTAGTTCGCGAATTGCTGGCCATGTGACCATTGCCGACGGTTGTCAGGTTACCGCCAATACTTTTGTGACCAAGTCTATTGAAAACTCGGGCAACTACTCCGGCGGCTTACCTTTTTCTGATAGCCAGTCGTGGCGCCGCAATGCCGTGCGCTTTAGCCAGTTGGATAAAATGGCACGCAAGTTGAAAAGCTTGGAAAAACAGTTGGAAGAGTTCTCCTGTCGTAACGGCAAGGACGAATGAGCCGACTGATACTGAATTAATCAAATTTGTTTTTGTTGTCTTCGGGGCGTTTAACGCCCCGAAGTGGTTTCTGGGGGCATTTGGAATGATGGATGTATGTGAAATTCGTGAGTACCTGCCGCATCGCTATCCATTTTTGTTAGTAGACCGGATTGTGGAACTCGAAGAAGGGAAGTATATCAAGGGTTATAAAAATATTTCTGTGAACGAAGAGGTCTTTAACGGTCACTTTCCACAGATGCCGATTTTTCCCGGTGTTATGATTGTTGAAGCTATGGCGCAAGTCTCTGGAATCCTTGGCTTTAAGACTTTTGGCAAAAAACCTGAGGATGGCTATTTATACCTGTTTGGTGGTGTGGACAAAGCGCGCTTTAAGCGCCAGGTAATCCCTGGAGACCGGTTGGATCTTGAATCCGAGGCTGTATCTGTGCGTCGCAACATTTGGAAGTTCTCCTGTAAGGCCAGTGTGGATGGTGAGCTGGCAGCTTCAGCGGAACTCCTGTGCGCAGTAAAGAAGGTGTAGTTTTCGTTAGCCGAAAGATTTGATTTTAGGCGCGTTTTCGACAAGTTACCTGTTTTGCTATTTATTTGATGTTGTAGTGCCTGAATTGTCACTACCTGAGGAGCGGTTTCCAGAATGCAAACAAATGTCCACCCCACAGCTATTGTCGATCCGACGGCAGTTATCGGTTCCGGGGTGAGTGTTGGAGCCTATTCCATTATTGGGGCTGGTGTCGAAGTTGGTGATGGTTGTGATATTTCTTCGCATGTGGTCTTAAGTGGGCCAACCAAGCTGGGAAAGAATAACCGGATCTACCAATTCGCTTCTGTCGGCCAGGATACACCGGATAAGAAGTACCAAGGTGAAGAGACGACCCTGGTAATCGGGGATAACAACGTGATTCGCGAGGGCGTCACTATTCACCGAGGTACAGTCCAGGACCGGGGAGAGACCACGATAGGCAATGACAACCTGATCATGGCTTATGCACATATTGGGCACGATAGTGTTGTAGGTAACCATACTATCCTGGTCAACAATGTGGGTCTTGCCGGTCATGTGATCGTCAAAGATTGGGCGATTCTCAGCGGCTACAGCCTAGTACACCAATACTGTACTATTGGCGAGCATGCTTTCCTGGGGATGGGTGCTGCTATCAGCAAAGATGTTCCTGCGTATGTCATGGTAGCTGGGAACCCAGCAGAGGCCAAAACCATTAATGCAGAGGGATTGCGTCGCCGTGGCTTTTCCCGTGAGGATATCTCGTTGATTAATAAAGCCTACAAGACAGTTTACAGGCGCGGTCTCACTTTGCAGGAGGCTCTGCAAGCCCTGGCGGAGTTGCGTGAGCAGTCCCCGGCTGTCCAGCCATGGATAGATTCCTTACAACTCTCTTCCCGCGGTATCGTCCGCTAAGCACAATTTCTTTCGGGAGTGCTAGTTTTATGTACCTCCCGAATTAGTCTTTACGCGATTTATTCGATTTGCACAAAAAAGGGTGCTTCCGCTCAGGAGGGAGGGGGGTTAGGCATGTCAGAAAATAATAAGCTAGTCCGTATTGGAATTGTTGTTGGTGAGGCTTCGGGAGATATTCTTGGTGCAAGCCTTATACAGGCACTGCAAAAACGCCTGCCTGGAGCGCGATTTGAAGGTATTGCCGGTCCGCGCATGCTTGCCCTGGGAGTGGAATCCCTGTTTCCTATGGAACGTCTCTCAGTGATGGGCTTGGTTGAACCTCTAAAGCGCTTACCGGAACTACTGAAGATTCGCCGCTCATTACGTCAGCATTTTGTCGAAAGCCCACCAGACCTGTTTATTGGTATCGATGCTCCGGATTTTAATTTATCCCTGGAGGAGTCATTGAAGGCAGAGGGCATCCGTACTATGCATTATGTCAGCCCCTCAGTGTGGGCTTGGCGTCGCGGACGGATAAAAAAAATCGCACGTGCGGTAGATCATATGCTCACCCTTTTACCCTTCGAGGCGAATTTTTATCGGGAGCACCAAGTGCCAGTATCATTTGTAGGGCACCCTCTTGCAGATGATATTCCCCTGCAGATCAATAGCGCCTCGGCGCGTAAAGAGCTTGGGTTTGAAGCAGGGGAAAGGGTAATCGCTTTACTGCCAGGTAGTCGCGGGGGGGAGGTGCGCCTGTTAGGCCCCTTATTTTTGCAGACGGCTAGCTGGTGTCACCAGCGCAATGCTGATCTCAAATTCGTGCTGCCGGCAGCCAATGACCAACGTTTTGTTGAGTTAAAAAAGCAATTGGAGGATTTTCCAGGCCTCCCGGTAACTTTATTAAAAGGCGATTCCCATAAAGCGTTGAGTGCGGCAGATTGTGTGCTTATTGCCTCGGGCACGGCAACATTAGAAACAATGCTGCTGAAAAAGCCCATGGTAGTCGCTTATAAGCTGGGTAGGATTTCCTATGCCATTGTTTCCCGTATGCTGCATACACCCTGGGTTTCTCTGCCCAATTTGCTGGCACAGAGGGAGCTGGTTCCGGAAATCCTACAGAGCGATGCCACAGCTGAAAATTTGGGGGCTGCCTTAATGCGTTATTTTGAAGACCCTTTGCTGGGGGATCAGTTACAGCGGGAGTTCGATGATCTCCATCAGCAGCTACGTCGCAATGCCTCCGAGCGTGCCGCGGATGCTGTGTGTGGCTTGCTGAAGGAAAATGGGAGTCGTTCATGAGTAGTAAAAAAGTGTTGCCACCATACGTATGCACCTATCAGGGAGATTTACTTGCAGGTGTTGATGAGGTAGGGCGAGGTCCCTTGGCGGGGGATGTTGTTGCTGCTGCAGTTATTTTGGATCCTGCAAGGCCAATAGAGGGGTTGGCAGATTCAAAAAAACTGAGTGAAAAAAAGAGAGAGCTACTATTCGATGAGATCTGTGAAAATGCGCAGAGCTATTCTATTGCCCGCGCTACGGTACAGGAAATTGACCAGGTTAATATTCTGCAGGCGAGTCTCTTAGCAATGGGACGAGCGGTAAAGCAGCTATCTGTCCAGCCAGAGTTTGTCCTGGTAGATGGCAATAAAAAACCGGAGTGGTCCTATCCCTGCGATACAGTAGTGAAAGGCGATAGTCGGGTCGCAGCGATTGCTGCCGCCTCTATCCTTGCAAAAGTGACACGGGATCGCGAGATGCTGGAGCTGGATGCAGAGTACCCGGGGTATGGCCTGGCCGGGCACAAGGGTTACCCAACGAAGGCTCACATACGCGCCTTACAAGAGCTTGGGCCAAGTTCTATTCACAGGGTGAGCTTTGCCCCAGTAAAACGACTGTTAGTGGATTTTGCCTGAATTAAGTAGCCCGCATCTAGATGTTGCCACTCAGCGATCCATTTTCTTGATGCGGGCCTTGGTAATCATCTTGTCGGATACTTCTTCGATTTCCACTAGGAAATTCAGAATATAGAGACTGATATTGCCGTCTGGAATGCTTTCCAGGTGCTCCATGGCCAAGCCATTGAAGGTCTTGGGGCCATCGGTGGGAAGATCCCAGCCCAGGGTGCGGTTGATATCCCGAATGGATGTGCCGCCCTCAATCATATACCAGCCATCGCCAACGGCGATGATCTCTTCATCCTCACTTGGTACTGGGCTCGCGGTAAAGTCGCCGACGATTTCCTCTAGTAAGTCCTCCAGGGTGACGATGCCCATCACTTCCCCGTACTCATCCACTACCAGGCCCATTCTGCGCTTGGTTTTTTGGAAGTTCATTAACAGGGTGGGAAGCGGGGTGGCCTCTGGCACGAAATAGGGTTCATCAGTAAAGGATTTGAGGCGCTCAGCGGTGAGCTTGTCGGGACCGTCTCGCAAAATCTGTGCAGCGCGGCGCAAGTGCAGTATGCCAACAACCTTATTAATATCACCTCTATAGACAGGCAGGCGGGTAAAGCTGCTCTCCGCCAATTGCTGGAGGATTTCCTTGGCGCTGTTATCCAGGTCTACTCCCATCACCTCATTACGAGGGATCATAATGTCTTCAACTGTCGCCTGATCCAGGTCCAGCACATTCAGGAGCATGCCTTTGTGCTTGCTAGGTATCAGGGCGCCGGACTCAAACACTACAGTTCTGAGTTCCTCAGGAGCCAAGTGCTCTGCTTCGCTGCCAGCAGTTGTTTCGACCCCGACAAGGCGAGCGAGCCCATTTGAAATGCTGCCTACTAGCAGAACTAGTGGAGTGAGTAACCACTGAAGTGGGCGCAAAACCAGGGAAGCGGGAAATGCAATTTTTTCCGGGTGTAGTGCGGCAATAGTTTTGGGGGTCACCTCGGCAAAAATCAGGATAACGATGGTGAGTGCTGCAGTTGCGTAAAATACACCTGCATCTCCGTAGAGCTTGGTAAACACTACTCCGGCAATAACTGATGCAAGGATATTTACCAGATTGTTGCCGATAAGGATAACGCCGATCAGTTTGTCGGGCCGGGCCAATAGTTCCATTGCGCGCTTGGCTCCGCGGTGGCCGCTTTTGGCCTGATGTCGCAAGCGATAGCGGTTTAACGCCATCATGCTGGTTTCGGAGCTGGAAAAGAAAGCCGATATAACAATCAGCAGAGCCAGCAGGCTAAATAGCAGGCCCGGGGGCATCTCGTTCAAGGGAGAACTCTTTTTATTTGGGAGCGGAGATATTGGAACAGAATAAAGACCTCCGCAAGTTTTCTGGTCACTTTTAGGCTATTTACTCAGTTGTGTTACCCACGCTGCAGAATTACTTCCATTACCAGCTTGCTGCCAAAGTAGGCCAGCATCAAGGCTGCAAAAGCACTCAGCGTCCAGCGGACAGCGGTATTGCCACGCCAGCCCCACTGCCAGTGCCCCCATAGAAGGATACTGTAGAGTACCCAGGCAACAATGGAGAGTACTGTTTTATGGAGTGGGCCCTGTTCAAAGAGGCTACCTACGAATATAAACCCGGTGATCAGTGAAGCGGTTAGAAGCAGTTGGCCAAAAGCAACCAGACCGAATAGCAGTGATTCCATACTCTGTAGTGGCGGTAGCAGGCGAGTTGCGCCCACAGGCCTATGGTTGTGCAGTTGCTGGTTCAGATAAAACAGGTAAATAGCCTGTAAAGTTGCCAGGGTCAGTAGGGAGTAAGCGGATATTGACAGTAGCGCGTGAATGGCAATACCGGCAGGAAGTTGCTGGTGTGGTTCGACGGAGCCCCAGGTGTGTGATGCCGCGAACTCTGTGAGTGCTCCTACCGGGGCAAAGATAAGGACTAGTAGGGTCAGTGGACGCCCTGCGGCCAGAATTAACAGCAGTAGGTTTACTACCCAGGCAATCAGAGACAGCATTGCCAGCAAGTCAAAGCGGTAGCCTGCGGGTGAGAAAAGGATGTGTACCAAGGATATTGCGTGTGTGGCCAGAGCACCTGCGAGCAGGCCCAGAAGAAGTTTGTTATCCGGCTGCTGCCCGCGGGTGAGGGCCCTGGCCGCGACTGCGGTTGTGGCGATATAGAGAGCGATGGCCGTCCAGTGGGCGAATGCCGCCATTGAGTAGATCCGTATCTTTTATTGCAATAGAAGAAGAGTGTGTCACAGGCCGCTGGAACAGGGAAGTTTTTGCGATATTTCGGCTGTGAGGATACCTGAGCTATACTGCCGCGCCTCAGTATGGGAGTTAGATGCGGCTTCCCACAAATTTCGAGGCCCTCGGCACTGAGGTCCAATCCGCAATCGGAGAAATCGAGACGAATTTATGTTCGATAACCTGAGTGACCGCTTATCGGCGGCCCTAAAAAAAGTCACCGGCAAGGCACGCCTGACCGATGACAATATCCGCGACACCCTGCGCGAGGTGCGCAAGGCTCTGCTTGAGGCGGATGTCGCCCTGCCAGTGGTTAAGGCTTTTGTGCAGCAGGTGCGCACGGCAGCTGTCGGGCAGAAGGTTAGCAAGGCTCTGAATCCGGGGCAGCAGTTCGTCAAGATTGTTCAGGATGAGCTGGTAAAAGTGATGGGAGCGGCTGCCGAGCCTCTCAATCTCGCCGTCCAGCCACCCGCAGTTATCCTGATGGCAGGCTTGCAGGGCGCCGGTAAAACCACCAGTGTTGCCAAGCTAGCCAAGTACTTGCAGGAGCGGGAAAAGAAAAAGGTAATGGTGGTGAGTGCGGATGTGTACCGCCCAGCCGCAATCAAGCAGTTGGAGACTCTGGCGGGTGAAGTGGGTGCATTGTTTCACCCCTCGGAGGCTGAGCAGAAACCTTTGGATATCGCTAAGGGTGCTGTTGATGCTGCGCGCAAGCAGTTCGCCGATGTGCTTATTGTCGATACAGCCGGCCGTCTACATATTGACAGCCAATTAATGGACGAAATTCGCGAGCTACACAGTGAGCTAAATCCAGCGGAAACCCTGTTCGTGATCGATGCCATGATCGGTCAGGATGCAGTGAATACTGCTAGCGCCTTTAATGAAGCCCTGCCGCTGACCGGGGTTATCCTGACTAAAGCCGATGGCGATGCCCGCGGTGGTGCAGCGCTGTCTGTGCGTCATGTGACTGGCAAGCCGATCAAGTTTATCGGTGTCGGTGAAAAAACTGACGCTCTGGAAACCTTTCACCCAGATCGAATTGCCTCCCGTATTTTAGGGATGGGCGATATTCTGTCTCTGATTGAAGAGGCCGAGCAAAAGATCGATAAGGAGAAGGCTGAAAAGCTGGTTAAAAAAGTCCAGAAGGGTAAGGGCTTTGATCTTGAGGATCTTCGCGATCAGTTACAGCAAATGCAGAATATGGGTGGTTTTGGCTCATTGCTGGAGAAAATGCCGGGCATGGGGGGCGTTGCGCAGGCGGCCCAGCAGGCTGATATGGGCAAAGAGTTCAAGCGAATGGACGCGATCATTTCCTCGATGACCCCTGCCGAGCGCCGTAACCCGGAGCTGCTTAACGGTTCGCGTAAGCGACGCATTGTGGCCGGTTCCGGTACCCAGTTACAGGATTTGAATCGCCTGCTCAAACAGCATAAGCAGATGGGCAAAATGATGAAGAAGCTCAAGGGCGGTGGTATGGGCAAAATGATGCGTGGCCTCGGCGGCATGCCTGGTATGGGTGGCGGTATGCCTGGAGGTATGGGCGGCATGGGTGGTCTGCCTGGTGGTTTGCCCCCTGGATTTAAGAAGAAATAGTACCTTTTGGGCCGTTGTAGCGGCCCGATGAATCGCTATACAAATCCCCGGCGGTACATTAGAATACGCCGCCTTTCGCTGGGTGAGCTGCCGGCGAAGTTGTATAGGTGGCTGCTCAACACAGCCATCCAGTATTTGAATCTACAGGAAAGTTACATGGTAACCATTCGTTTGGCTCGTGGCGGCGCTAAAAAGCGTCCGTTCTATCACCTGACCGTAACCGACAGCCGCAATTCTCGCGACGGTCGTTTCATTGAGCGTGTTGGCTTCTTCAACCCGGTTGCTCGTGGCCAGGAAGAGCGTCTGCGTATCGATCGTGAGCGCGTTGACTTTTGGCTGGGCCGCGGCGCACAGGTTTCTGACCGCGTCAGCAAGCTGCTGAAAGAATCCGCTTAATTTGCGCGTAAGTGGTGCGCCTGTGACGAATAGCGGTGAAAACTCCGATCAATTGGTCACTGTTGGGCGCGTGACTACCGTTTATGGTGTGCGCGGCTGGGTCAAGGTTCACTCCTATACCGAGCCGATGGACAACATCCTGCAATTCCCCAAGTGGTGGTTGCGGGGGCCGAAAGGCTGGGAAGCCCTGGAAATCGACGCTGGCAAGCGACATGGAAAGGGGTTGATCGTACATGTGAAAGGCATGGATGACCGCGATTTGGCGGCTCAACTTTGCCAGCGTGATATTGCTGTTGCGCGTGATCTTATGCCGGAACTGGGGCAGGGCGAGTACTACTGGCACCAGCTCGAAGGTTTGCGGGTTATCAGCCGTTTTAACGGCGGAGAGCACGACTTTGGTGTTGTCGCACGCATGATGGAAACTGGTGCCAACGATGTGTTGGTGGTACGCGGAGGTGATGATAAGCGCGAGCGCTTGATTCCCTATTTACCAGACCAGTTTATTGCAGATATTGACCTGGAAGCCGGTGTAATTACCGTCGACTGGGACCCGGCTTTTTAAGGCGTTGGAGCGATGACAAAAAGAATCGCTCTGGTAAGCATTTTTCCGGAAATGTTTGCCGCACTGACCGAGTATGGTGTCAGCGGTCGGGCTGTGAAAGATGGCCTGTTGGAAGTACGCTGCTGGAACCCTCGGGAGTTCACCAGTGATAAACACCGCACTGTGGATGATCGCCCTTATGGTGGTGGTCCCGGAATGGTGATGATGGCTGAGCCCCTTTGCCAGGCTTTACAGGCTGCTCGCAGCTGGGCTGGTGAGGATGGTGATGCTGTACGCAGTATCTATCTGTCTCCGCAAGGGCGGCAACTGGATCAGCGCGGGGTCGAAGACCTTTCCGAAGCTGGTAATCTGGTTCTGCTGGCCGGGCGCTATGAGGGGATAGATGAGCGTATTGTCGAATCAATGATCGACGAAGAGTGGTCTATTGGTGACTATGTCCTTAGCGGTGGCGAATTGGCTGCTATGGTGATGGTGGATGCGATTACCCGCCTGATTCCCGGTGCTCTAGGACATGATCAGTCTGCAGTTGAGGACTCTTTTTCCTCGGGGCTGCTGGACTGTCCCCACTACACCCGGCCAGAGCAGTATCGGGGCGTAGCGGTGCCGGAAGTGTTGCTTTCGGGCAACCATGAAAGAATACGCCGTTGGCGCCTCAAGCAGGCACTGGCGCGCACACAACAGCGCCGCCCAGACCTTTTGGAAGGGGTGGAGCTGAATAAGGAGCAGAAGCAATTGCTGGAGGAAATCCAGCAGGAGCAGAAGCCCTAAAAAATTGATGCCGGATTCGCCGGGAGGCGGGAGTAGTTCGGTGAACTAGCTGAGAAGCTACACAAACTCTATTTGGGAGCAAATCCAAATGACTAACAAAATTATCCAGCAGCTGGAGCAGGAACAGCTGAAGAGCGAAGTACCTCCCTTCGCACCGGGCGACACCGTAATCGTTCAGGTAAAAGTAAAAGAGGGTAACCGCGAGCGTCTGCAGGCGTTTGAAGGTGTGGTAATCGGTAAGCGTAACCGTGGCCTGAACTCCTCTTTCACCGTGCGTAAAATCTCCCATGGCGTTGGTGTAGAGCGTACTTTCCAAACTCACAGCCCGCTGGTTGACAGCATCAAGGTGAAGCGTCGTGGTGACGTGCGTCAGGCTAAGTTGTACTACCTGCGCAACCTGACTGGTAAAGCGGCGCGTATCAAAGAGAAGCTTAACTAAGTACTTCTCTAGCAGCTCACAAAAAAAGCCGGGTTCAATCCCGGCTTTTTTGTTTATAAATTCCCTGTGAATTTTTCTCGACTAGCTAGTCTCTTTCGTTTCCGGCAGCCGTACTATTACCGAGAACTCCTAATTTGAGCTGGCTTTTCTTGTCGCATAGCCCCCCCCTTAGTGTGATATTTCTCTTGAGCCCATTCGCTGACTATTGGATGGTTTACGCTTGTCTGGCTCACAACCCGGACATTTGAGCGTAGTCCCCCGTGCCCGAATATGTTAAAACGCGCCATTAGAGTCTAAAGCGGTAAACAGCTGCCATACTGGCTGGAACTGTAAGTCGACGCTTGAGTCGAAGCCCATTAGGAATTTAAGGAGCAATCGGTAATGACGCTAATCAAGAAGCCGCTGGCGCTGGCTGGTGCACTGCTCAGCCTGTTGGGGCCTGCTGCCCTGGCGGAAGTCGATGCGAATGTTGCAAAGACCATTAAGACCCGCCTGGAAGCTGGCAACCCCAAAGCTACCTACGGCGAGGTGCGTGAGAGTCCGATCAAGGGCCTCTATGAGGTGGAGGTAGATGGTGGTAACAATACGCTGTTTGTTTCGGAGGATGGCAACTACTTTGTCTTTGGAGACCTGTATCAGGTTAAGAGTGGTGGAGGGCTTGCTAACCTGTCCGAGACGCGCAGAGCGGGGCACCGGACCAAGGTAATGGAATCTCTGAATGTCGAGGATATGATTGTATTCTCGCCAAAGGGTGAGACCAAAGCGCATATTTATGTCTTTACCGATGTGGACTGTGGTTATTGCCGCAAGTTGCACCAGGATGTGCCCGAGTTGAATAAGCGCGGTATCGAGGTGCGTTACTTGGCCTTCCCCCGCGCGGGTCTACAGTCTTTAGGTTATCGAAAGCTCGCTACAGCTTGGTGTGCAGAGGACAGCAACAAGACGCTGACTGCACTGAAAAACCGGGAAAATGTGCCTCTTAAAGTTTGTGATAATAATCCAGTGGCGGCCCAGTACAAATTGGGCAATGAGGCTATTGATGTGCGCGGCACGCCAACTATCGTAATGGAGAATGGCAATGTGGTGCCGGGCTACTTGCCGCCAGCTTCTCTGGTAGAAGCACTGGGTATTTAACTCACACCCGGCTGACTGAAGCCGGCAGCGGTTGTGCTGCCGGCAACTTTTCTCAGGCCGGGCTCTTCAGAGACACCTTTCTGGGCTGGGTCATATTTTCCGGAGCCAGAATATCGTTAAGCTCCTCCTCGCTTAATAGCCCTTCCTCAAGAATCAACTGTTTTACGCTCGCGCCGGTGGTTAGTGCCTGTTTGGCAATGCGCGTTGCATTCTCATAGCCAATAAATGGGTTTACCGCAGTGATCAGGCCAATGCTGTTTTCCACCATCTGCAGGCAATGTTCTTCATTGGCAGTGATGCCGTTGACGCAGCGTTGCGCCAGGGTTTCCATAGCCTGGGTCATCAAGCGCATCGACTGAAGCAGGTTAAAGGCGATTACCGGCTCCATAACATTCAGCTGTAGCTGGCCGGACTCCGCCGCCAGGGTAATAGTCAGGTCGTTGCCAATTACCTGGTAGGCTACCTGGTTAACGACCTCGGGGATCACCGGGTTGACCTTGCCGGGCATAATCGATGAGCCGGGCTGCATCGGCGGCAGGTTTATCTCATTGAGGCCGGCGCGTGGACCACTGGAGAGCAGGCGCAGGTCGCTACAGATTTTTGAGATTTTTACCGCGATACGCTTCATCACGCCGGAAAACATTACGAAAGCACCCATGTCTGAGGTTGCTTCGACCAGATTTTCCGCGCAGACAAAATCAATGCCAGAAATTTCCGAAAGGGCTGAAACAACTAACTGGCGATATTCAGGGTCAGTATTGATGCCTGTGCCAATTGCGGTACCACCCATATTGATCTCTGTAAACAGTGCTACCAGTTCTTTAACCCTGGCGACATCTTCGCGGACGGTTGCGGCAAAGGCGGCAAATTCCTGCCCCAGAGTCATGGGGACAGCATCTTGCAGCTGGGTACGCCCCATTTTTATAACCTGAGCGAATTCTTCGGCCTTTTTATCGAATTCGACACAGAGAACCTCCATAGACTGTACCAAATCGTTGTAGCTAAGCAGTACGGCCAGGTTGATGGAGGTTGGGTAAACATCGTTAGTGGACTGTGACAGGTTTACGTGGTTGTTAGGGTGGGCTTTTTGGTATTCGCCTTTACTATGCCCCAACAGCTCCAGTGCGCGATTAGCTATAACTTCATTGGCATTCATATTGGTGGAGGTGCCGGCCCCCCCCTGAATCATGTCCACAAGAAACTGGTCGTGCAGTTTGCCGTCGATAATTTCATCACAGGCGCCCGCAATGGCTGTTTGCAGGTTGTTTTCAAGATAGCCCAGTTCCCGGTTGGCCTGTGCCGCAGCCTTTTTGACCATCGCCAGGGCTTTTACCAGGTTGGGGAAGTGATTCACGGTAATTCCCGTTATCTGGAAATTTTCCAGGGCGCGCAGTGTCTGGATGCCAAAATAAACATCTGCAGGCACTTCACGCTCCCCCAGCAGGTCGCGCTCAACTCGTGTTGCGCTGCCGGCGCTGAATACGGGCATGGGTTTTAGTGTATGGAAATCATTGGTCATATTGATTCCTGTTTTCTCTTTATCTGCATGTGGGCGAGCGCGTAGAGAGCAAGGTTTACTTTGCTCTGAGGTTCGCCTTTTTGTTGCGGTAAATTGACCCCTTAAGTGAAAAGGGGCTTTGTTGTTTAAAGTGGGGTGGCAAAAAAATTCTGCGGGCCTTCAGTAGTTGAGGTCTGGATGTTTTCACGGATATTCGGGTTGATTTCACCTGAGTCCGGACCAAAAACGCCGCAAAGCTTCAATGCATTTTTAATACTGATATTTCGTCCAAGGGACTCCAAAACCACTTTGGTGCAGACGGGTTCCCGTCTGTCATTGGCGGAAGCACCAAGCTTGAGGCCTGATAAATAACTGACGCGGCTCTTATAGGTTGGGTAGAGAATAGTTTGTGCTATCTCATTTCGTGTCAGGGCTTCGTAACCAATCAGGAATATGCGCTCAGAAAGAAAAAAGAGCATTCCCTTATAGCGGGATTTGTACCATTCCTCCCTGTTCGGATAGCGCATACGCTCAAAGCGCTGGAAGTAATAGCCATCTCCATCGGACTCTATATGTAGCAGGCTGCGAACAATATGATCCGGAAAGGTCATGGAGTAGTGATACTCAAAATAGAAGCCCAGGTACTTATCCGCCCGGCCCTGGGATTCACGCATGAGAATGTCGATATCCGGACTGTATGGGCGTATTGCTTCTTTTGTACTTGAGGGTGTGCTGCGTACACGAACAATCTGATCAAACTGTTCATGAGGCATCATAATTTCGTGAGGCTCAACCCCAAAAAAATGGCAGATTTTATTGAGAGTGTACTGCGAAGGTTGGGTATGACCATTCAGATATTTATTAAATTGCGCCCGATTAACCTCCATACGCCTGCACACTTCGGCGATTGAGCGGTAGAAACTGCACAAAAGGCGCAAGTTTTGTGAGAAGTCGTTACTCATCGATTATCTGCTTCTGGTTCCAATGCCCGGAAAATCCTTCCCAATATTTTGTTAACCACTCCCTGGGTATGCTGATTTCGTACTCTATTTAACTGGGAGTACACTCTCCACACAGTGAAGTTTCCATCAGTTCTTTGATTTTATCGATTGGATAGCCCATAGCTAATAAGTGATTTAACTTGGCAAAACAAGCTTCGCTGGTCATATCCAATCCACCAATAACACCTGCGCGTAATAAGGCAGAGCCCGCTGCATACTTGCCTAGGTCTACTACATTTTCGAGGCACTGGGATACGGCTACACAAATAATGCCCAACTCCGTAGCTTTCTCCAGTTGTGAGGTAAAGGCACAGTCATCGGTGGGTGCATTACCGGTACCATAGGTCTCTATCACCAGGCCTCGCGGGCGATGTTCAATGACCTTACTGAGGAAGAGGGAGGAAATGCCGGGGAAAAGCTTTATTAGTACAACATCGCCATCAGCGGATTCCGGGATTTGGAATTGTGTAGCATCACCGGGTTCCAGTAGGGCGTTGCGATCAATGTTGATCTGAATGCCCACTTCACCAAGGCATGGATAGTTCGGACTGGTAAAGGCATCCAGTGAGCCTGAACTCACTTTAACAGCGCGGTTACCTCGCAACAGTTTGCCGTTGAAGTAGAGACAGATCTCCTTGATTTCATCGGAACCACTGAGCAAAAGGGCGGCAATCAGGTTATTGTAAGCATCACTTCGCATCTCCCTCAGGGGAATCTGCGAGCCGGTAACCAGTACTGGTTTGGCCAGGCCCTGAAGCGCAAAAGAGAGTGCGGATGCGGTATAGGCCATGGTGTCGGTACCGTGCAATACGACAAAGCCGGAGTACTGGCTATAGTTGTCGCGTATCAGGGTGGCAATACGATACCAGTCCCGAGGCTGCATATTAGCGCTATCCAGCAGTGGGTCGAGAGCCTGAAAGTCATAGCTTGGGAGCTGGCCAATGGCATCTTGTAAAAGGCGTTCTAGAGCGCCTTCCAAATCGGCATCCGGGATGTAGCCGGACTCGCTTCGACGCATACCCAGGGTTCCGCCAGTGTACAGGATAAGAGTTTTTTTCATTACTCGACCGCTATCTGAGTCAGTTTTCAGGGCGCCCATTTTTCTGGAAAAGGCGCGGTATATGCAATTTCGCAGGTTGTTGGCACCTGATGCTAGTAGATGCTTATATAGCATCTACTGAGGATGGTATCTGTTTCAAGAAGTGTTTTACGGTGACAGAAGTGTCAAATGCCCTTATTTGAGGATGCCTAAAGCCGGTGCGCAATTTAATTGGATTTATTACGTATCTCTCGGTAAGGTTGTCGATCTTTTGTCGACTTTGTTGATATTTATTGCGCTGTGCCCCGGAGTGATATTTTAGTGTGTTTATGTTGGGCCGGGAGTAAATGCGCGGAGGGAATTTGTGAGCGCAACAATTGAAGAAACTGCAGGGGCGGCAGATCAGGTGGTTGCTGAAAAACCGCAGCGTGCAGTGAGAATTGGTGTGTGCGGCCTGGGCACAGTGGGTGGTGGGACGATCAATGTCCTGGCACGCAATGCGGAGGAAGTGGCCGCACGCTGTGGGCGCCCGGTGGCTATTGAGCAGGTAGGGGCGCGCCGGGATAACCCGGACTGTGATACCAGCCGACTGAATGTAACGCGGGAAATTTTCGATGTTGCAAACAATCCCGATGTCGACATTCTGGTGGAGTTAATCGGTGGCACTACTGTGGCCCGTGAGTTGGTATTAACAGCCATAGAGAATGGCAAGCATGTTGTTACTGCTAACAAAGCGCTGATAGCTGAGCATGGCAATGAACTGTTTGAGTTAGCTGCCAGCAAAGGGGTAACTATTGCCTATGAGGCTGCCGTGGCTGGGGGTATTCCAATTATAAAATCCTTGCGCGAGGGGTTGGTCGGCAACCGGATTCAGTGGCTCGCGGGTATTATCAACGGCACGGGTAACTATATTCTTACCGAAATGCGCGATAAGGGCCGAAGCTTCGCTGAGGCGCTGTCCCAGGCGCAAGCGCTCGGCTACGCGGAGGCCGATCCCACTTTCGATGTGGAAGGTATTGATGCAGCGCACAAGCTGGTGATTATGGCTTCACTGGCATTCACTATGCCGCTTGCTTTCGACAAGGTGTATACCGAGGGCATCAGCCGCATCTCCAGCGAAGACATCCGCTATGCCGATGAACTCGGCTATAGAATCAAGCACTTGGGTATTGCCCGTCGTACAGATCAAGGGGTGGAGCTGCGAGTACATCCGACACTGATCCCCCAGCGTCGCCTGATTGCCAACGTAAATGGGGTTATGAATGCGGTCCTTGTGAATGGTGATGCGGTTGGGCCGACCCTGTATTACGGGGCTGGCGCTGGCGCAGAGGCTACAGCTTCGGCTGTGATTGCCGATATTGTTGATGTTGCGCGTACTCTCGATGCCAGGCCAGACCAACGGGTGCCCGCTGCCGGGGTGGCACTTACCGAACAGGGAGATACCCAGGTGCTGTCGGAAGAAGAGGTGGTTACCAGCTATTATCTGCGCATATCTGCCCATGATAAGCCCGGTGTTATGTCTAAGGTGGCCACTATTTGCAGTGATCAAGGTATTAGTATTGAGGCCTTGATTCAGCACGAGCCTTCGGAAGGCGAGGAGCTGGTGCCGGTGGTGATCCTGACCAGCCGTGCCAGAGAGGCCTGCCTGCGCGAAGCAGTCGCACAGATTGAAGCCCTGGATACAGTTGAGGGTGATGTGGTGCGAATTCGCGTGGAAAGCCTTGGCTGACCCTTACCTTTGTCGCTTATTTGGCGCTCCTCTTAATGGGAGCATTGCCAGTTTTCTGTAAATCCCGCTAAGTTTGAGAGCGAATTAACACTGTGAAATTTATCAGCACCCGCGGCCGAGCGCCGTCTCTCTCCTTTGCCGATACCGTTCTCACTGGGCTTGCCAGCGATGGCGGCCTCTATGTGCCAGAGTCCCTGCCGCAGTTTTCCCGTGAAGATATCGTTGCTATGGTGGCAATGGATTATGAACAGCTGGCTTTTACGATTATTTGGCCGTTTGTGAGTGAAGACCTGAGTGAGCCAGAGCTGAAGGATATTATCGGACGCTCCTATAGTCAGGGGCTGGGCAAGTTTCGCCACAGAGCCGTAGCGCCTTTAGTGCAGACCGATACCAATGAGTGGATATTGGAGCTTTTCCACGGACCGACCTTAGCCTTTAAGGACTTTGCCCTGCAGTTCCTTGGTCAGCTATTTGACCATTTACTGAAAAAGCGCGGTGAGCGGGTAGTTGTGATGGGGGCTACCTCTGGGGATACCGGATCGGCGGCGATTGAGGGCTGCCGCCATTGCGACAATATCGATATTTTTATTCTGCACCCCCACAACCGAGTCTCTGAGGTGCAACGCCGGCAGATGACCACTGTGCTCTCGGACAATGTGTTCAATATTGCTATGGAAGGCAATTTTGATGATTGCCAGAACATGGTGAAAACCAGCTTTGCCGACCAGTCATTTTTGCCTGAAGGACGCCGCTTGGTAGCGGTGAATTCCATTAATTGGGCGCGCATCATGGCACAGATCGTCTACTACTTTTACGCGGCTTTGCGGCTAGGGGCGCCCCATAAAACGGTGAATTTTTCGGTACCCACCGGCAATTTTGGCGATATTTTTGCCGGTTACCTGGCGAAGCGGATGGGATTACCTATCGACCAATTGGTGATCGCCACCAATGCCAACGATATTCTGCACCGCTGCATCAGCGGTAATGATCATACCGCCAAGCCGCTGGTACACAGCTTGTCACCCAGTATGGATATTATGGTGTCTAGTAATTTCGAGAGGTTGCTGTTCGACCTCTACGAGCGTGATGGCGCTGCGGTGGCAGAGTTGTTAGCGGACCGCAGTGCACCTATGCACTTGAGTGAACGGGCCTTGACGCGAGCGAGGGAGGTATTTTCCAGCTATCGGGTCGATGATGCGCGCACAGTGGAAGTGATCCGCGAGCAATTTACAGCCTCCGGCTATCTGCTCGATCCCCATACCGCGATTGGTGTCGAAGCGGCGCGCCGGGTGCGCCGCTCTGCTGAGCAGCCAATGGTTTGCTTATCCACTGCACACCCGGCAAAATTCCCCGATGCTGTGGCGCAGGCACTGCCACAAACTGAAATTCCCTTGCCGGCACATATGCAGGACCTCTGGCAGCGCGACGAGCGACTTAAAGTGCTGCCCAATGACCTGTTCAAAGTGCATGACTATATGGCAACCATGCTCTCCAGTGGGGGTTAACTGCCGATTGATTGGCCCTGTGTGCCGGATAATAAATAGCTGAGAGAGAATGAGTACAAGAATTCAGCGACGGCCAGTGGATCTTTCCACTGGCCGTTTTGCTTCCGAGACTCCCAAAATTTTACAGAGAGTACTACTGGGGCGCGGTATCGTCAGTGAGGATGCTCTGGACCACAGCCTTTCCAAGTTGCAGCAACCTCAGTCAATGCGTGGCCTGGATACTGCGGTGACGCTGCTAGTGGAGGCCTTGCGAGCTCAGCAGAAGATTTTGATCGTCGGGGACTTCGATGCCGACGGTGCCACCAGCAGCACTCTCGCCGTACTGGCGTTGGGGGCCATGGGAGCGCCGGGTGTGGATTTCCTGGTGCCGAACCGCTTTGATTTTGGTTACGGTCTCACCCCGGAAATCGTAGAGGTGGCCAAAGATTACGCCCCGGATATGCTGATCACCGTGGATAACGGCATCAGCAGTATCAATGGAGTGGCAGCAGCTAAGGCGGCGGGGATGACGGTGATCGTAACCGATCACCACCTGCCGGGCAGCGAGCTGCCAGATGCTGATGCCATCGTCAATCCAAACCAGCCGGGCTGTGATTTTCCCAGCAAGAATCTCGCCGGTGTGGGGGTGATTTTCTATCTGTTGAGTCGCCTGCGCAGTGCTCTGCAGGAGTGCGGTTGGTTTGAACAGAGTGGCATAGCCCCGCCGAATATGGCTGAGTATCTCGATTTGGTAGCTCTCGGCACTGTGGCGGACCTAGTGCCGCTGGATCATAACAACCGTATTCTGGTGCACCAGGGTATCGCCCGTATCCGTTCCGGCCGTTGCCGACCCGGGATTTCGGCGCTGCTGGAAGTGGCGGGGCGCGGTCAGCGAAGGCTTTCCACTACAGATATCGGTTTTACCCTGGGGCCGCGGATCAATGCTGCCGGGCGCCTGGATGATATTGGTACCGGCATCCGCTGCCTACTGACCCGGGATCCCAGTGAGGCCCGAGAATTGGCGGGGGAGCTGGATATGCTCAACCGGGACCGCAAGGCGATAGAGCAGGGTATGCAGCGGGAAGCTCTGGCGGCGTTGGAAAAATTACAGCTCGAGGGGGAAATCCCCTGGAGTTTGTGCCTCTACGATGCCAATTGGCACCAGGGAGTGGTGGGGATCCTGGCCAGCCGTATCAAGGAAAAATTCCACCGTCCGGTGATTGCCTTTGCAGAAGGGGATAACGGGCTGGTGAAAGGCTCTGCGCGCTCCATTCCCGGTTTACATATCCGCGATGCCCTGAGCGACGTGGCCGCAGCCAATCCTGAGTTGATCAGTAAATTCGGTGGTCATGCCATGGCTGCAGGCTTGAGCTTGCCGGCGGAGCATCTCAATGCCTTTCGTGTCGAGTTTGAGCGAGTGGTGCGCAAGCGCCTGGATGAAAATCAATTGCAGGCTGTGATCGACTCCGATGGTGAATTGGATATTGCAGATTACACCCTGCAAACTGCAGCCTTGTTGCGCGCCTGCGCCCCCTGGGGCCAGGCGTTTCCCGAGCCGGTCTTCGATGGAGAATTTCTGCTGCTGCAACAGCGAATCGTTGGCGAGCGCCACCTAAAAATGATGGTTGCCCCGCCGCAGGCTCCGCAACTGACACTGGATGCCATCGCCTTTAATGTGGACACAGATCAATGGCCGCAGGCTGCCCAAAGAGTGCGTTTGGCCTACAAGTTGGATGTAAATGAATTTCGCGGGCGGGAATCCCTACAGTTAATGGTGAACCTGCTGGAGGCGGTATAAGAGTCACCTTTTCAAAAATCGCGAAGTGCGGGGAGCGTACTCGCGACTGTGCAAAAAAAAAAGTAGTTGGAAGTAGAAGAAGTGAAACGGAAACAAGTCCAGGCTGAAATCCTGTTGTTATTGGCTGCCCTGTTCTGGGGTATCGCCTTTGTGCCGCAAAAGATAGCCATGGCGGATATTGAGCCGCTGGCATTTAACGCATGGCGCTTTATTCTCGGTGGCCTGATTTTGGTGCCGATCGTTTATTGGTTATCTTCCCGCAGAGACGCCCAGCCCGGTGAAGTGGGCGGCAAGCACGGTAATCATCGTTGGAAGGCCTGTTTGCCCGGCGGTGCTGTGCTCGGTTTCTGGCTGTTTCTCGGTGCGGCGCTGCAGCAGGTGAGCCTGCTCTACACAACTGCAGGTCGAGCCGGATTTATTACCGGTTTCTACCTGCTATTGGTGCCGGTGATCGGTTTGTCCCTCGGGCATAAAACTAATCGCTGGACTTGGATGGGTATTGCTCTTGCCCTGTTCGGCCTCTATTGGCTGGCAGATTTTAGTGAAGAGTCGCAACTAATCGGCGACTTAATGGTGTTCGCCAGTGCCTTTGTGTTCGCTATACAGGTATTGTCGGCCGATCACCTGGTGAAGCGCTACGATGCGCTGCGCCTCGCCTGCATCCAGTTCCTGGTATGTGGCTTGTTATCAGCCCTGGCGTCACTCTTCACCGAAGAGGCTACAATACAGTCGGCTGTGGATGCAGCCTGGCCCATTGCCTATATGATGATTTTTTCAACCGCACTGGCCTTTACTTTCCAATTGCTGGCCCAGCGCCACGCGGCGCCTTCCCACGCTACGGTGATTATGAGTTTGGAGGCGGTGTTCGCCCTGACCGCGGGCTGGCTATTCCTCAATGAAGTGTTGAACGCCCCTGAGCTGGTCGGGTGTGGTCTTATGTTGGCCGGAATGCTTGTTAGCCATTACGGTAACCACAGCGGTACCCATCACTAGGAAATAAAATGGAATTGTCTGTACTCGCGCTTCTTGTCCCAACCAGCTTTTTTGCCTCGGTAACACCGGGATTGTGCATGATGTTGGCACTCAGCCTGGGAATTACACTGGGAGTGCGTCATACGCTATGGATGATGATTGGCGAGCTGGTGGGAGTAGCCCTAGTGGCTTTGGCTGCTGTGCTTGGGGCTGCAGTGCTGATGGCGCAGTACCCGACAGTATTTCAGGTTTTCAAATACTGTGGTGGTGCTTATCTAGCCTGGATGGGCGTGCAAATGTGGCGCTCGCGAGGGCAATTGGTCGCCATTGATGACGGAGGCCGGGGGGCTATGCGTGTACGGCCTTCGCCTAAAGCGTTGATGGTACAGGGGTTTGTCACCGCTGTGGCCAATCCCAAAGGGTGGGCTTTTTTCATTGCCCTATTGCCACCCTTTATTAACCAGAGTAAACCACTGGCGCCGCAACTCTCGGTACTGCTAGCTACCATACTGCTGTTGGAAACCCTGTGTTTGCTGATTTACGCTGGAGGTGGTCAGGCACTCAGTCGCCTGCTGGAACGTGCTGAGAATGTGCGCCTGATCGATCGTATCTCCGGTACATTGATGTTGCTGGTGGGAGTCTGGCTGGCACTGTCCTGAGTTGGACTGTCACCGTTTTATGGAGGAAGTTCGATGGTAAAAAAAATGCTATCTGCGCTGCTTACATTGACCCTGGTAGTGGCCGTGGCAGCTTGCGGCGGTGCCAAGGAGGAGCAGGCAATGGAAAATCAGGTTGAAAATACCCCTGGGCCTACCCAACCGGAGGTAACACCAAGCGCGCCCGCACCGAGGCCGGGGGAGTTGGTTTGGGTCTATCGCAAAAGTGGCCGTAAGCAGTGTGAGGGCGGTGGTATGACACTGCAACAGAGTTTGGCCAAGTTGCGAGAGAATGGCATTGCGGTGCAGGAATCCCGCTGTGGCGTGCGTACTGACCGGATGTACCCAGCAGTGTGTGGCGCCCCCACGGGGGATATACTGCTGCACTTGATAGGAATGGACGCTTTAGATGCGGCATTGGAGCTGGGTTACGACCCCGCCGAGCAGATGCAATACCAGTTTTCCGCATGCCGCGATAACAGTGCTTAGTGCTTAGCGAAAAAGTGCTTGCTGCTGTTAATCATTGTTGTTGGAATCGTTTAGGTATTAGCAGTGAATATATCCCAGGCAGCCCGCAGCTCCGGTCTCAGCAGTAAAGCTCTGCGTCACTACGAAGCGATTGGTTTATTGGTTCCCGGCCGTGGGGTGAATGGTTACCGCCAATACAGTGCAAGTGATGTGGAAACCCTGCGTTTTATCCAGAGGGCCCGTGTCAGCGGTTTTTCTACCGGGGAAGTGCGGGTTTTACTGGAGTTGCGTGACACCCCCGACAGGCGCAGCCGGGAAACCAAGCTGCTGGTCAGTGAAAAGCTGTCCCAACTGGAAGAGCAACTCCGAGACCTACTCGAAATGCGTGCAACCCTATTGGCACTTGTTGAAAGTTGCGCTGGCAACGACTCACCTGAGTGTGCAATCCTTGACCAGTTATCCGGTCAGTTTCCAGGTTAGGTTACTCAGTCGATTTCCCTGTGCCAGTTGACTGGCAGGACCCCCACGCGCTGCGGTAGAATGCGCGCCGCTTTTTATTTTGTCCGGACACCGAAAGTTCATGGAAATCAATCCCCTCCTCAATCAATTAAAAGACCTCGAAGAGCGCACCGACGTTCTTAGGGGGTATCTTTGACTACGCCAGCAAGAAAGAGCGCCTTACAGAAGTAGAGCTGGAGCTGGCCGAGCCGAGCGTTTGGGACGACCCCAACCGCGCGCAGGAACTGGGGCGCGAACGCTCCTCCTTGGAAACGGTGGTTAATACCATCGAAAACCTCGACTCCGGCATTGCCGATTGCCGCGAACTGCTGGAAATGGCTGTCGAGGAAAATGATGAAGATTCCGTAGGGGAGGTCTCTGCTGAGATCGAAGGTCTCCAGCAGCAGTTGGGGGTATTGGAATTCCGCCGTATGTTCTCCGGCGAGAACGATGAGAACAATGCCTATCTGGATATTCAGGCCGGCTCCGGTGGTACCGAGGCCCAGGACTGGGCGGAAATGATCTTGCGTATGTACCTGCGCTGGGGTGAAGCCCACGGCTTCAAGGCCACCCTGGAAGAGGTTTCCGCAGGTGAAGTTGCCGGCATCAAGAGTGCCACCGTACATTTTGCCGGCGACCACGCTTTTGGCTGGCTGCGCACAGAAACCGGCGTACATCGCTTGGTGCGCAAGTCGCCGTTTGATTCGGGTAACCGCCGTCACACTTCTTTCAGCTCAGTATTTGTCTCGCCGGAAATCGATGACAATATCGAGATTGAGATCGATAAATCCCAGGTGCGTGAAGACACCTACCGCGCGTCTGGCGCTGGTGGTCAGCACGTGAATAAAACCGATTCTGCCGTGCGTTTGACCCACACAGAGTCCGGCATCGTCGTGCAGTGCCAGAGCGAGCGCTCCCAGCACCAGAACCGCGATAAAGCCTGGAAAATGCTGCGCGCAAAAATGTACGAGCAGGAAATGCTCAAGCGCAACGCCGAGAAGCAGGCCATGGAAGACAGCAAGGCGGACATCGGTTGGGGCAGCCAGATCCGCTCCTACGTGTTGGACGACCAGCGTATCAAGGACCTGCGCACCAATGTCCAGACCAGCAACTGCCAGGCAGTACTGGACGGAGACCTGGACCAATTTATCGAAGCCAGCCTCAAAGCCGGCCTTTGATTTAGGTCTCCACTCTCACCGCGCCCCTCGTCGATGAGGGGCTATATCAATCACAAAACTGATAGATCACCATGACTGATATCCAGCAAGACGAAAACAAACTGATCGCCGAGCGCCGCACCAAGCTTTCCGCTCTGCGCGAGAAGGGCAATGCTTTCCCCAACAGTTTTCGCCGCGAGAACCTCGCTGCCGACCTGCAAGCAGAGTTCGGCGATAAACAGAAAGAGGAGCTGGAAGAACTGGGTAAACGGGCGTGTGTAGCGGGGCGAATCCTGGCTAAACGCGGACCCTTTATGGTGATCCAGGATGTGTCTGACCGCATCCAGCTGTACGCCGATAAAGCGGCACAAAAAGATATTAAAGAGCGCTTCGGTGCCTGGGATATCGGCGATATCGTCGGCGTAAAGGGCGCTTTGCACAAATCCGGTAAGGGCGATCTCTACGTAAATTGTGAAGAGTACAGCCTGCTGACCAAAGCGCTGCGCCCGCTGCCGGAAAAATTTCATGGTATCGCCGATCAGGAAATGCGTTACCGTCAGCGCTACGTGGACCTGATCGCCACGCCGGAGGCCCGCGAAGTGTTCCGCGTGCGCTCCAAAGTTATCGAGTACATACGCGATTTCCTCAACGGCCAGCAGTTTATGGAAGTGGAAACTCCCATGCTGCAGGTCATTCCCGGTGGTGCCAGCGCGCGTCCGTTCGTCACCCACCACAATGCGCTGGATATCGATATGTACCTGCGTATTGCCCCGGAGCTGTACCTGAAACGTCTGGTGGTGGGTGGTTTTGAGCGGGTTTACGAAATCAACCGTAACTTCCGCAACGAGGGCCTGTCCACGCGCCACAATCCCGAGTTCACCATGCTTGAGTTCTACCAGGCGTACGCGGACTATAACGACCTAATGGATCTCACCGAGAAGATGCTGCGCGGTATCTGTGAAGATGTTCTGGGCTCCACCACTGTGGAGTACCAGGACAGCAGCTACGACTTCTCCAAGCCGTTCGCGCGTTTGTCTGTGTTCGACTCCATCCTGCACTACAATCCGGAACTGATCGCGGCCGATATCGACAATATCGAATCCGCTCGTACCGTTGCAGAGAAACTGGATATCCCGCTGAAAGACAGCTGGGGCCTGGGCAAGGTACAGATCGAGATCTTTGAGAAGACCGTAGAGCACCGTCTCGACCAGCCGACCTTTATCACCGAGTACCCAACCGAAGTATCTCCGTTGGCCCGTCGCAATGATGACAATCCGTTTGTCACCGACCGCTTTGAATTCTTCGTTGGCGGCCGCGAGATTGCCAATGGTTTCTCCGAGCTGAACGACGCCGAAGACCAGGCTGAGCGTTTTAAGGCTCAGGTGGCGGAGAAAGATGCTGGTGACGACGAAGCTATGCACTACGATGCAGACTATATCCGCGCGCTGGAATACGGCCTGCCGCCCACCGCTGGTGAAGGTATCGGTATCGACCGCCTGGTAATGCTGTTTACCAACTCTCCGTCTATCCGTGACGTGCTTTTGTTCCCGCATATGCGCCCGGAAGCGAATGATTGAGCGACAATGACTTAGCACCGCGCGCTGGTTTCAGCGCGCTTGATCGCCGGGCTAATTAGTAGCACGGCGGCACTTCTCGTAGTGCCATTCCCTGAACCGGCTATTCCTATGCCGAAATCTAAGTTTCTCTGATGTTAAATGCCGCTCCAGTGCTATGGGGTTAGGCGTAGCCATCTATTCTTGAATGATTAGCCAGTGCGCAGGAGCCGCAGAATCAGGCCTTCACAGATGGCTCAGAGAGGAGCAAACTGGATGGCAAGGAAAGGTGTAGCGAAAATACTCTTGTGCTTGGTAATGCTACTGTCTAACTGTGTGTTATTGGCTCAGACAGAGCCTGATAATCATCCCTCCAAGCCGGAAGAGCCTGGGAGCCACTCAGCTGCTCGAGATACAGCTTCACTAGTTGCAAGCGATTGGCGTATTGCCATTACTCCTTACTTGTTTTTACCCCTGCGTACCAAGGGGCAGTCGACGGTGGCCGGTACCACGGTAGATGTGGATCTAAATTTAAAGAAAACCCTTGAGCTGTTAAATGTTGCTTTTTCTGCGCGACTGGAAGCCTGGAGAGGGCGTTTCGGCCTCGTCTCAGATCTCTACTACGTAAATCTCAGGTTAAAAGAGGGCGCTACGATTCGCCCACCACGTAACCCAGATTTGAACATTGATATCAACATTGATGTTGATGCGGATACCCGCCAGGGCTGGGTTGCTGTCTTTGGTGTTTATCGTTTACTGGAAGGGCGCTTCCCCCATAGTGGACGTCGCTATTTCTGGGATATTGGTGTTGGCGCGCGCTGGAACCGTATCAAGCAGGAAGTGGAAGCGAGGGTGGGAGTTGATATTGCCCGGATGCCAACAGTGAGCAACCGTCTAGGAGGGCGGGATAGTTGGTGGGAGCCCACCGTGGGCACCAGGGTGGGGGTTGCGGTGAGTGACTGCCTGATGCTGGGAGCGCGAACTGAAATTGGTGGTTTTGGCGCTGGCGGCGATGATTTACAGTGGAATCTGTTGATTGGATTGGATTGGCGTGCTTGGGAAACCACATCCCTGCGTTTTGGCTATCAGTACTACAGTATTGATTATTCAAGCAGACTTTCAGACGGGAAGTTTGCCTACGATATTGACCAACATGGGCCTTATATTGCGGTCACATGGCGCTGGTAAACATTAACATTTTGTTTCCCGTTGTTGAAAGGGCTTCATAAACTTAAAACTTCTATTAGAAGTGGTTCTTCAGTCCGCATCCCTATAATGTATGGAACTGGGACATATTCTGCCACTAGCCTATTAAATGCTTAATTTTAATCTCGTTTAAGAGTAGGATTTCCTTGGTGAATCTTTACTTTTATGAAAATGGGCGCTGATCGAGAAAGCTAGCGCGCTTTTAGTAGTTTTTTTATGGAGGGCGACAGTGAGTGAGTTGCCCTGGTGTGAGATTAATGATTCAATGTTTCGAAAAAGGTGGGTCGATAAAAGTATTTAACATTTGGGTTGTTTGGGACTTTGGTGGGGCAGTACCTGCCGTATATGAGTGTAGCTTTTTTGCGTCTCTTGTTTTCTTGTAATTTTTTTACTTTACCAATAGTTGTTTTTGATGGTTTTGGAACGGTGGTTATAATATTTTTAACTTAATCCCGTTGACATCCTTGTTGTGGAAAGATAAAAATCAAACCGTCAAATAATTAACCCGCAATAAGGAAATTGTGGTGGCAGGATTATTTCGCCAGCAAGTTATTGAAAGACAAGTAAACGGCCTGCACGGTGAGATTTTGCTCCTGCCGCGGTTTTCGCACACCATTATTTTGATATTGCTGTTAACTTGGGTAGTTATCGTCTTCATCTGGCTGTCCATAAGCAGTTATGCCCGCAAAGAGAGTGTATCTGGTTGGCTAGAGCCGACTTCGGGACTTGTACGAGTTTATGCTGAACGCTCGGGTATTATTAAGCAGATTCTAGTACGAGAAGGTGAGCGTGTAATTAAGGACCAACCGTTATTTGTGGTGAACGGTGATCGTATATTGGCTGATGGGAAAAATCTCGAGTCTTTATTGTTGACGGAGTACGAGAGTCAAAAAAAGTTAGTCAATATGCAGTTGGAGCGTGGTGACAATATTTATCGTCAACAATTATATGATATTGATCAGCGTATTGGCGCCAGTAGGGCGGACTTGGGACTGCTCGAAAAGCAGATTGAATTGCAAGCGAGACATTATGCATTGGTGGCGGAGCAGGTAGAGCGATATCGCCTTCTAGAGCAAGATGGACATATTTCTTCGTCAGAGCTGGATGTGGTAGTTGCCCAAGAGTTAGAGCTGTATATTGATCGCCAGGAGCTCGCGCGAAGCCGAGTCAATTTGCGCAATCAGATTGAGCAGCTCGAAAGAAACCGTCTACTGGTTCCTGAAGAATACGCCAATAGTAGTGATCAGTTGCGTGTGCGTTTGTCGGATCTTGCTCAGCAGATAGCCAAACTGCATGGCCAGCGGGCCTATATCGTGAAGGCTTCACGCACGGGGGTGGTCAGCAATCTGCTGGCGACTGAGGGGCAGCAGACACAATCCCATATTCCGGTTTTATCCCTGGTACCGGAGGGGCACGCGCTCACAGCACAGTTGCTGGTATCAGTGCGCTCTGCGGGTTTTCTCAGTGCAGGCCAGTCAGTGAAAATACGCTACGATGCTTTTCCCTACCAGAAATTTGGTCTCTATTCTGGCACTTTGATGGAAGTGTCCGACACTGTACTTCTACCCGATGAGTTGCATCATGTACCGATTGTAGTGAACGAGCCAGTTTTCAAGGTGACCGCCGAGTTGGCTGCGTCATCTGTCAATGCTTATGGGAGGCAGTTTCCTCTCAAGCCTGGTATGACATTGTCTGCCGATGTGGAGTTATCGGAGCGAAGCTTACTGGAGTGGCTACTCGAGCCTATTTATAGTTTGAAGGGGCGGCTGTAATGGAACCCAGTGCCCAGTCGTTGGTTAATCATGAGCGGCCGGAAACTCACCTGAACTTTTCCTCACGTCGCCATTTACCGGTAATTTTGCAGACAGAGGCAGCTGAGTGTGGGTTGGTATGCTTGGCGATGATTGCTGGATTTCATGGTTATGATACCGACCTTACCAGTCTGCGTCGCCGCTTTCATATTTCCAGCCACGGAACCAATCTCAAGACCCTGGTGGATATGGCCGGTCGTTTGTGCTTGGCCGGTCGTGGGTTACGGCTGGAAATTGAGGATCTGGAAGAATTGCAACTTCCCTGTGTATTGCACTGGGATATGAATCATTTTGTAGTACTAAAATCCGTGCATCGCAATAGGATCACCATTCATGATCCCGCCGTAGGGGAGCGGGTGCTGGCACTGGAGGATTTTGCTCAGCACTTTACTGGGGTCGCGCTGGAATTATTGCCAACGAGTGAATTTAAGCCGGGGGAGGATCGTCAGTACCTTAATCTCCGTCATTTCTGGTCGGGTATTCGTGGGCTAAAGCGTAGTCTGGGTCAGGTACTGGTATTGGCATTGTTGTTGCAATTATTTGCTGTGGTAGCGCCTTTCTATATGCAAACAGTGGTGGATGATGTAATCCTGCGAAGCGATGACAACCTGCTGCTGGTATTGGCTCTAGGCTTTGGTTTGTTATTGGTGATACAGGCCGGTACTAATGCCTTAAGGGAGTGGGTGATCCTGCATGTCTCCAGTCGACTCAATGTGCAAATGGCTGCGAACCTTTTTCGCCATCTTATTCGTTTGCCGATGAGTTATTTCTCCACCCGCCATATGGGTGATGTAGTCTCTCGGTTTGGTTCCCTGAATAAAGTGCGAGAGCTACTTACCACCGGTCTGGTAGCTGCGGTAGTGGACGGAATAATGGGGGTGGTCACACTTGCTGCCATGTTCTTTTACGATGCGAAATTAACTTTGATTGTTCTACTGGCGGTAGCACTCTATGCCATCCTGCGATTACTGTTATATCGCCCGTTGCGACTTTTAACTGAGGAGGAAATTGTTGCCCAGGCAAAACATGACTCGCACTTTATGGAATCGGTGCGTGCCATCCAGACGATAAAATTATTTCAGCGTGAAAATGATCGTCAGAGCCAGTGGCATAATCGCCTCATTGATACCATTAACAAGGAAATTCGTATCACCCGCTGGAATATAGGTTACAGCACTGCTAATCGTCTGTTGTTTGGCTTGGAAAATCTGCTGGTGATTTATTTTGCGGCGATTGCAGTAATGGAGAATATTATTACTGTCGGTATGCTCTATGCCTTTATGAGCTACAAAAACCGCTTTGTTCAGTCCATGGATACATTAATTGCAAAGTGGATAGAGCTGAAAATGCTTGGCTTACACTTGGATCGTTTGTCTGATATTGTATTTACAAAGGCCGAGGTATCCGGTGGCTCTGCTGGCCGATCAACAGATATTGATCAGATTGAGCCCCTGCAAGGTAAAATTGAAGTGTGCAATCTCAGCTTTCAATATGGAGAGGCGGAGGCTCCAGCTTTTCAGAATTTGAGTTTCACTATAGAGCCTGGCGAGACGGTTGCCATTGTTGGCCCTAGCGGTTGTGGTAAGACAACCTTGTTGAAGTGCCTTATGGGTTTATTGGAGCCTACGGAGGGGAGTATTTTTATTGATGGTCAGCCCTTAAAGCAGCTAAATCACTACCGCAGCCAGATTGCTGGTGTTATGCAAGACGATCAATTACTCGCAGGTACTATTAGTGACAATATCGCCTATTTTGAGTCAAAGGTGGATACTCAGAATATTATCCGCTGCGCACAGGTGGCCTGTATTCATGAAGAAATAATACGTATGCCAATGCAGTACAATACCCTTGTTGGAGATATGGGTGCCAGCCTCAGTGGCGGACAAAAGCAAAGAATTATGCTGGCGCGCGCGCTTTACCGTGCTCCACGTATCCTGTTCATGGATGAAGCAACCAGCCACCTGGATGTGGTGGGTGAGTCCCTGGTCAACGACCACATTAAGCGGCTCGCTATAACCCGGGTTCTGGTTGCCCATAGACCGGAGACGGTCAAATCCGCAGGGAGGCGGATTGATTTATCCAGTGCATTTTCTGGAGGTGCATAACCTAGCGGAACTATCTCTAATTTAATTATAGGAATTTAGTTATGAAAGAGTTAACTGTTAAAGAGATGCAAGAGGTAAATGGCGGTCTTATTAAAAAAATCCTTGAGCTTATCAAAGAGGTTGTAAATAGGGATGGTAATAATGTTGTTACCAGTGAAAATATAGATACCTAATGTGTTCTTCTAGGGAAATTATTAACCCGGTAAGCTAATAAGTTAACGGGATAATGCGGCACAAGGATGTGCCGTTGTCGACCACTGGTCAGCATGGATTCTTTATTGTGGCTCCCTTGCACTGATATTTATTGATGTAATAGGGGTTGCTGGCAATCAAATTTCGTTAACGAACTCGTAACCCCTATTCAGTGTCCAGATGCAGGCAATGGCTGCGCATATAGCAGAAATTGAGTAGCGGAGGCGGAGTTCCGTGGATTTATGCCACCGTCGTGCCAAGTGAATTATTGGCCAAACGGTGATAACAATCAATGTTTGTCCCACTTCTACTTCCAGGTTAAATGCCAGCAGACTCTGCCAGATATTTGGAGAATTTATCTTGAGTATTTCGTGAAGCACGAAGGAAAAACCAAGCCCATGTAGAAGCCCGAGCATACAGATCCCGAGAAAAATCGTATGCTTACTCCCGCTACTATCCAGAGTGCTCTTACGGGTGGCTAGCAAAGCAATATAAATAATGGAAATGGCTATCCCTAATTCAATCAAGGGGGTAAACCAGGAGGCGGTTGGTATCATTCCAAAAAAAACGGCAGTCAGACTTATGCTATGGCCGATAGTAAAGCCGGTGGCGCGCCACAAAAGTAGTGGTAATGTAAAGGCGCCCAGAGTAAGACAAAGTACGAAAAGTACATGATCTATCCCCTCCAAGATATGGGTTACACCCTCTCTGAGAAAAATTTTTATCGCATCTAGATTTGAGTGTGTGATTATTAGTGGGTTCTGCAGTAACCCGCGGGAACGGAAAACCTGAGTTTTCCCTGGGCGGTAATCCAGGATTAAGTTTGCAGTATTTTTCTGATCGGGAAGTCCTGGAGCGAGAGAGCTGGAAATCGAGTACTGCTCCAATGACTCGCCCAGTGGGTAAAAGAGTTGAATATCTACTAATGTATCTCCAACGTAGAGAGGCTTTTGATGTATTTAAGAAGAATAAGAGGCTAGGGAGGATGCCGGACGAGCTTCATTTAAAGCGGCAAAGCCGGGTTCCAAACCGATCGCGTATAATCGGACTCCCTTCACATGACCCTGTATCGCCTGGCGCCCAATAGGTGTGTGGCACCTTATGCCATTAAACCGAGTCCATTGATGTTAGAATCTACTTTCTTGAAATCTACGTAGTGGACCAGCCTACCCTACTCCAGCGAATTGCTAGTGTATGGGGCGGGTGGAGGCAGTTTTCCTGTATAAGGATCTGTAGATTGCCGGGTCTTGTTGGCTAGTAGGTAGGGGAGGGGTAACCTCATATAGAGATTGATACCGGCGGCGGTGTGTTCTATGTGTATAATTCGTACATTTAAGTTGAGCAGTAAGTGTGCTTCGCTATAAGGGATAGCAGTAAATAGGGTAAATGCAAGAGTGAGGGTTAAGAAGCGAAAAATGGAATAAAAGCAAATTTCATGGTAATTTTTACTCTATTTGATTTAGCGTACGGAAAGGGGGGTGAATGCGGAAATTTTCCAGTAGTTGTTTGACTGGATAATTTCAATACTTGCACGCATTTTTCTTGGTTTCTGCTCCACATGCCCCCAACTGTAGTCTTCAATAACGGCCTGCCATCTACTAATGAGTCTGAATGCTCTATCTCCATTAACGAGAACTTGATCGGCATGTTCGATTTCCAGATTGCTAATAGACTTCATTGAGCCCAGGCTGCCACTGACGGTTAATGGTTGGTAAATCTGGGAAAGGTTGATAATGGTATTTTCAAATGTATCGCCACTGATAAGCTTGGCAAGCTGGATTTCCAGCTCTTCAGCTTGCGGCTCCTCATAAGCAGCGGCTAAACGCACCAAGAGTGTTTCGGTTATTTTACCTAGCTCTTTTTTGTTAATGGTTCCGGGCAGGGGGATGCGCAACTCTCCGGGAAGTGCGTAGTAGATAACTCCCGCACCGATAAGCACAATGCCGTAAAACAAAATAGGGTGTTTGTTTTTGGTCTCTACTTTCTTGGTTCGCAATGTCAGTATAAAGAAAATACCAAGGCAAAAGGAGAATAGGACTGCCATTGGGATTATGGCGCTAGGGGTCTCTATTGGAACGGGATCACTGTTGGGCGCGCGATAGTCATATAAATAGTTGTGCCACTGGATATCGGGGAAGTCAGGTACAACATGTGTGGGGAAGGGGCCGGCTGGATCCTGGATAAGAGTAGGTACCGAATTTATGGATTTGGTAAAAATATTCCAATCGATAGTGACGTTTTGAGGCAGCCCTTTGATGTGAAATGTCTCCCGGTAACCAATAAACAGCGAGCCAATCTCTATCGATTCGCCTTCAGTTATTTCTGCGTAGCCTTTGTTGTTAGCCTTAAGGAATACGGTTTCGGTTCTAATTGGTTGGGATTTCTCTTTGTCGATCGTGGTGGGGTTTTTATTTTTCAAGTATTCCAGTGTGGTACGGCGAAGAAATTCCCGTTTTTCTGCGGTCAATGGTTGCCAGGCATCGAATTTTTTTTGGGTCCATTGTAGTAGATCCCTTGGGCGCAACAGTATTTCGTGGCGAACTTGGCGGGGTTCCACATAGAGAAAGGATCTCAATGGATATCGGTTGTGACGGCTAATATTCTGATTGTCAAAACGGGTATTCCAAGGGTCTTTCCAGTCTATTTTGAGAGATTCAGGTTGAGATAAGTAGTGAAAGCTACTTACCGGGGTGCTCCCGTGTCGGCTGGTAAAGCCTATCGTGACTGAAGCTACCCCATCGTTATCTAGCGGAGGGTGAATCTCCAGACGTTTTACCCCTTGAATTGGATAGGCTACGCTAGCCAGTAATATTAATTTGTCGCTTGGCAGGTCTGGCATTCTAATTCCTGTACGAGGATCAATTTTCCCAGCAAAGGGAGAGTTCCTGGGTTTTCTTTCTGCGATGCGAATAGAAATTATAGTGGGTTTGACTTCTCCCTTTGGTGAATGCACTTTGAGGGCTATATCACCGTGATTTTTAGCAGCTAATGCCAGCTCATAGATGCTTTTTGCAGGGGGGATTTTTGGCCAGAATTTTGCGGCATCCTCAGTGGATATTTCTAAGGTTATTTGCAGTTGCTCGTCTTCAATTTCAATTTCAGCAATATTCGGTGCGGTTTCCGCGCCGGTGAGGCTGATAAAGTCAGCATAGGTGAAAGGGGTAATCAAAGCATAGAAAAATATTCCCAGTAGAGCCTTAATTGCCTTTATGAATCCTGCTTTTGATAGTTTAATTTTTATCATTTTGGTTGGGGGTTGAGGTTGTGAAATTTTCCGGAAACAGAAGTTAAATTGAATGGGATTAGTCGGGTGGCTCTAAATCAGTACCAAAAGCCTCATTGACTTTTGGTATATTTGGTCGATTAATTTTTGGTAAATGACCTTGCCATCGGAGATAAAGGGTGTGAATCCGATTTTGTTAGCTGGGTCCGCCGACAACTTTTTTGTGAGAGAAGGTAGAGGCCAGGCATCCTCATTGACCACAGCCATTCTGGTGACAATGTCATTCTTGGTGATATTCCAAACCATATAGTCAGTGGCCAATGATAGAGGCCCTAGGTAGGTGGAACGTATTTGTTTCAAGACCTCCGGTGCCGTATCGAAGTCAATATAGAAATGGTAAGCCACCGCCAGCTTCGGCTTAATTGTGCTCATGACTTTGCCAAACATTGTAGGGGCGGTATGAACCTGAGTGCCGACATTTACTGCGTCCACCGGAGGGAAGTGCATCTTGGTTACTAGCTGGATTGGTGAAATAAAATACTCGTGAATTGCTAGGTCGGAGTCTTTGGTGTATTCGAGCCACCATTTGTTTGGGTAAGTGTCGCTGGAAAAGGCGAATTTGAGTCCGTTCCACTCAAGGATGTAGCTGACAGGTCCATCTAGTGCATGTACAGCGGGAATAGAGCGAATAGTTACCCCATTTTCCTGATGGATAACCTGATTGATCCCTTTGTAATCAAATTCATTAACTTCAATCTTCAGACCTTTGGTATTTATATTGCCCTGACGCGACGCCCAATCCCAGGCGAGATATTTCTTCATGTGTTCAACGGCATAGGCTGTGCCCCATTCTGGCTTGGTACTATTAGGGCCCCAGACCCGTAGTTTTACTTGCCGGTTACTGATGGCTCCACCTACCCATAATGCGTCCAGGTCGCCAATATGATCGCTGTGCAGATGGCCGATAAATACTTTATCCAATTTGTCGAAAGGTATTCGCAATACAGATAATTGTTCCACCGAGCCAGTGCCAATATCAAATATAAATTTATCACCATTTCCCAGTTCGACCAGAAAACAGGCTGCGGCCTGTTTAGGGTGTGGTGATGGCATACCAGTGCCGCACGCAGTGACACGCATTTCATCGTCTTTTAATTCTTCTGTGCCGGGAAAATAGACATCGCGAATGACGGATGTCGTATTTTTTGGAGGGGTACCTTGTGCCCAGGCGTATCCGATTTCGAAAAGCGCGAGTATATATATCGTGATTAGCAAGTAACACTTGGAATAGCGAGTGACTGGCATGGTTTATCTATTTATTTGCTGGGAGTTTTAGGTTAAGTTTGGCGGCGGCAATTTGGATGTAACCAAGGGGAGCTTAGTCGAAGGTGTTGATACAAGTCTTCACTGTGGCGCATAAATCTAGCGCATACTAGATTTGATTGAATAACTAGTCCTTAGTCGAGCAATATCAGATGATTGGGAAGTTCATTTTTCACTGAAGTAGTGGGGGCCACCTCTTTTAATAGTTCTCCACATTGTGCAATACACATTAGAAGGGCTTCACCAGCCTTGCCTTTTTTTATCTCTCGGATAAAACTTTCGATAATAATCTGCCAGTTATCGTTGGTAATATGTTGGGCCAATCCGCGATCGGCTAGTATTTCCACATAGTGTTCTGCCTCGCACACAAAAATTAACAGGCCCAAGCGGTCTTTAGTCGTGTGTAATTCCTGTTCCAGAAATTGCCGCCGCGCCAGATTTGATGCACGCCAGTATTTTATTTTTTTGGGGACCAGTTTCATAGTGAGCGGTCGCCAGCGAAAAAAAATCGCCAGTGCAATAAAAATTAACCATTGCAGTACAAATGCCTGCTGGAAACTGATCCACCAGGGCAGGAATTGTAGTAGGGGGGAAAATAGAATTGCCAGGAAGGCGGCCCATAGGGTGGATATATACAGATAGTTGTCCGCTTCTCGCGCGACGATCGCCATTATCTCAGCATCAGTGTGGGATTCAACTTTCTTGATTGCCTCGGCCACTTGGCGTTGATAACTATTGCTGAGCATCACCATCCTCCTGAAGCGCCGCCGCCGCCAAAGCCCCCGCCGCCACCGCTAAATCCACCACCGGAGCTGCCGCCAGCACGGCCACCACCAGAATGGCCTCTGCCAAAGCCACCGGTGCCATAATAGCCTCCAAAGCGACCTCGTTTATAGGCGCGTCCATGCACTGGGGAGCTGAGTACCGATGTGCCGAACAGGTGCAGCATAACCAATATCAGGAACAGGCCAGCTAGAAATGCTAGACGCCGATCTTTTTTACTCTCCACTGGCTCGGCCACATACTCATTCTTAGTGGCTGCGATAATGGATTGCACGCCAGCGTTAATCCCCCCGGCAATATCGCCGCTTCGAAATTCCGGCAGAACTTTGGTTTGGATAATATTGGCGGCAAGGGCATCGGTCAGGACACCTTCAAGACCGTAGCCAACCTCAATACGGACCTTTCGTTCTTTAGGCGCTACCAAAAATAATATCCCGTTGTTCTTGTCCTTTTGGCCTAACTTCCAGTGGCGGGCCAGTTGATTAGCGTACTCTTCAATAGTGATACCCTGCAGTTCCGGCAGTGTTGCGACCACCAGCTGATTGCTGCTCTCCGATTCATATTTCTGGATCTGTTCAGTCAGTTGGTACTGCTCATCTGCAGGGAGTAATTTGGCCCTGTCCACCACCCGCCCAGATAGAGGCGGGAGCTGAATATCCGCCCACAACACTGCGGGTAAAAGCAGTGCCATGACGGCGGGGATGGCGAGAGCGAGACGAATCATGGAATAGTCGTGGCCGGGCTATTGAAAGTTTACCTCCGGGGCTTTCTCTGCCCCTTCACTGGTAGCCTCGAAAGTCTCACGCAGCGGCATATCCCGGTACAGGATTGCGTGCCAGATACGACCGGGAAAAGTGCGAATTTCCCGGTTGTAGCGCTGCACGGCTTGGATATAATCCCGCCGCGCCACACTGATGCGGTTCTCGGTGCCCTCTAATTGAGATTGTAGGCTGAGGAAGTTTTGATTTGCCTTGAGGCCTGGGTAGCGTTCCACCACCAGCATCAATCGGGCTAGGGCGCTGGTTAGTTGGGACTGGGCAGCTTCAAACTGTTGGAGCTTGGCTGGGTCGTTGAGCAGGTTGCTGTCCAACTGCATGGAACTGACTTTGGCACGGGCCTCTGTAACGGCCTGCAGCGTTTCCCGTTCGTGTCCTGCATAGGCTTGTACGGTTTTTACCAGGTTGGGCACCAAATCTGCACGGCGCTGGTATTGGTTTTCCACTTGGGCCCAGGTTGCCTTTACCTGTTCGTCGTATGTGGGAATATTATTGACACCGCAGCCGCCGAGAAGGGTTGCCAGAAGGCATAGCAAGGTGCAATGCCGGATCGGTAAGCTGCTGCCAGTAGGATAGGTCATGCGGAATATCCATATTCTCTCGTGAACCAACCAAGAATAGTCCGCCTTATCCACAGTGCTTAGGGTGGCATAGAGATGGAGCCGAAATGGCACTAAAAGCAACAATTTTTAAAGCCAGAGTACAAATTGCCGATATGGATCGGGACTACTATGCTGAGCACCAGCTGACTTTGGCGCGTCACCCGTCGGAAACGGATGAACGGTTGATGGTACGCTTGCTAGCCTTTGCCCACAATGCTGCAGACTCGTTAGAGTTCACCCGAGGGTTGTCTTCTGATACGGAGGCCGACCTCTGGCAGATAAGCCTTAGTGGTGAAATTGACCTCTGGATAGAAGTGGGCCTTCCCACTGAGGAGCGTCTGCGCAAGGCCTGCAACCGAGCTGAGCGGGTTCTGGTGTACAGTTACGGGCGGCGCACAGCACCGGTATGGTGGCAGAAAATACAGAGCCAGCTCACACGTTTCGAGAACCTCGAGGTTTATCATTTGGCTGCCGATACCACAGAAAAGATGGCGGCGATGGCTGAGCGCAATATGGATATCAGTATCACTATTCAGGATGGCCATATTTGGCTGGTTGATGATAATAGCAATACGGAGATTACTCCGGAAATCTGGAAATAGGAGCAGAAAACTTAATGCCTTCTTTTGACATTGTATCTGAGGTGGATAAGCACCAGTTAAATAATGCGGTAGACCAGGTAAATCGCACAGTAACTAATCGCTTTGACTTCAAGGGCGTGGATGCGGAAGTTGAGATGAGTGAATTCTCACTAGTGGTTCGCGCTGAGGTAGACATGCAAGTTGACCAGATGGTGGACATGCTGCGTGGGGCCCTGATCAAGTGTGATATTGATCCGCTAGCCATGGATGTTGGCGAAAAAGAGCAGTCCGGCAAACAGGTCAAGGTTGGGGTGACCCTGAAAAATGGTCTCGACAAAGAACTCTCAAAAAAAATCGTTAAGATGATCAAAGACGAGAAGCTCAAGGTGCAGGCGGCTATTCAGGGTGATCAGGTGCGGGTTACCGGCAAAAAACGTGATGACTTGCAGCAGGTAATCGCTTTGCTCCGCGGCAAGGAGCTGGAGCAGCCACTGCAGTTCAATAACTTTCGTGATTGATTGGTTTTTTAGTGATTAAACATTCTCTCTTCAGTTTTGTATGCATGTTCCTTTCGCCATTAGTGATGGCAGCAGAAATTAGTCCGGCCAAATTACTGGCCAGCTATTGGGTGGATAACAGTGCGGGCCTGGATATTTCCGGTTTAAGCTTTTGCGCTGACAATCTGCTGGCGGTTTCCGATAAGAATTCTGGAGAGGTTTATTCGCTACAGTTCCAGGGTAGGGGGGCAGATCTGGTGTCCTATCTCCAGCTGAGTGGGCTGGGTGTGCCGGAGCGTGACGAGCCTGAGAGCCTTTGGATGGCCTTTAAAGAACTCTTCCGTCCTGCGGATGAGTTGGATTTTGAAGGGGTGAGCTGTGATGGAAACACCATCTACCTTGTGAGCGAGCACTATAACCGCATTGTCGTTGTGGATGACCAGGGCGGCGCGAACTGGCAGAAGCACCCTTGGTCAGCTATTGCGAAATCACAAGGCTATTTGCAAAAAACCAATGCTTCTAGCGAGGGCTTGGTAAAGGCTGGCGATACCTTCTGGGTGGCTATGGAGCGCGAACCTCGTGGCTTGCTAAAGTTGAGTCCAAGTGGAAAGGTGAGGTTGTTTACTATACCGCCGGTGGCTGGTTTAGATTTTAGCGGCCGCTCTAAAGACCTGACCGGGCTGGATTATTACGATGGCGCTCTCTTTACTCTGGAGCGCAACGCCCATGCGGTGTGTCGCAGAGTCCTACCAAGCTTAAAAGCGGAATGGTGCCTGGATTATCGCGCACTGGAGGAATCCCCAGATCGAGTATATGAAGAGACTCGATACGGTAAGGGAGAAGGATTGGCGGTCAACGAGCAGGGCATTTTCGTGGTGCTCGATAACAATAATGTAGGCCGTGCCCAGGCCCCGGAGGATAAGCGCGCATTGTTACTACACTTAGCTTTCCCCGATCATTCTCAATAGGTATTTGATAGATTAATGGGAGATCATTGCGCCGTTGGAGACATTAGTTGTCTTTCGCCGTGTGATATGTACTACTGGGCCAGAAGGAAAGAGTACACTGTACTCTAGACGCGCTGTGAAGACATCCCTATAAGCTCCTAATCGACATCCACGCCTTGTTTGCGCCCGGGTACCAAGATCTATCATGGCCAATCCCTGATCACCATTATTCCCAGTATTATTAGTACTATAGTGATGAGGCTTGAGTAACCTCCAAAGTATCAATTTTCGATATCAATGTATGTATTGTCGACAAGAGCCGGGGCAACTATGCTGAACAGCAGGTGATTTTTAACATTGCCTTATATTTTCGGTTTTTTTTGGGGGCTAAAGAGGGAGGTCCCCGGTATTAAAACCTCATAAGTCAGATTGCTCCCCACAGTTTAATAACTTCCATGACGAGCTGGATTCACCGTGACTAAGTGTATTTTCTTTGGGGTTACTGGAATACTGCTGTCATCTATAGCGTTGGCAACTGAAATTATTCCCGCCAAGAAAGTGATGCATTACTGGGTGGATGGTAGTGCGGGATTGAGTCTTTCCGGTTTGAGTTTTTGTGACGGCAAACTGCTTACGGTTTCCGATAAGGAATCTGAAGAAGTCTATACGATTAAGTTGGAGGGAATGCGCGCTAAGCTGGAGCCCTATTTAAAACTTTCAGGACTGAGGGTCCCGAAGAAAGATAAACCTAAAAATTTTTGGCATTTTATTTTGGATTTAACTCGCCCGGCAGCTGCAATGGATTTTGAGGGAATCAGCTGCACAGATAATACTATATATATACTGAGCGAGCGTTACAATCGTATTGCCGAAGTGGATAGGGAGGGCAAGGGCCGCTGGCTGGAGAATTTATGGTCAACTACGGCCAGGGCCCAGGGTTACATGCAAGGATATAACCTCTCCGGTGTGGGGTTAGTAAAAGTTGGTGATGATTTTTGGGTGGCTTTGGAGCGCGATCCTCGTGGCTTGGTAAAGCTGGGACCAAAAGGGAGTGTGCAGACCTATACACCGCCGCCAGTTACAGGGTTGGACTTTCGTGGAGAATCCGAAAATCTAGCGGGTCTCGATTATTATGACGGAGCCCTGTTTACCTTGGAACCCAATGCCTACGCAGTGTGTCGAAGGGAGTTGCCAAGCCTCAAAGCGGAGTGGTGTCTTGATTACCGAGCATTTGAGGAGTCGTCTGAGCTTGAGTACGAAGCGACCCAGATTGGGGGTAAGGGCGATGGGCTTGTCGTTGGAGAGCAGGGCATTTTTATTGTGTTCGATAACGACAATATTAGCCGAGCTCAAGACCCTCAAGACCGCCGTGCGCTATTGCTGCACTTGTCCCTGCCAGAGGATGACCAATAGGTGGCAGGGAAGAAATTACCGGCGCTGCTTGAGGAGGTGCGCGCCTGTCGCCTGTGTGAGGAGCACCTGCCATTGGGACCTAACCCGGTTCTGCGTGCAGCAGAGTCAGCGCGTTTGCTGATCGTAGGCCAAGCACCGGGTACCAAGGTCCACGCAACCAGTATTCCCTGGAATGACCCCTCTGGTGACCGCCTTCGCGACTGGCTGTCGATCGATAGGCAAACCTTCTACGATGAATCCGAGATCGCCATTATCCCCATGGGCTTTTGCTATCCCGGTCGAGGCAAAGGTGGAGACTTACCTCCGCGCCCTGAATGCGCTGCCACCTGGCACAAGCGTCTGCTGGCACAGCTGCCCAACTTGCAACTTACTCTGTTAGTGGGACAATACGCCCAGCGTTACTATTTGCCGCATTGGTATGGCAGTATCACGGAGAATGTGCGCCACTACCGCGACGCCCTGCCGGCCCGCTACTTCCCTTTACCACACCCCAGTCCGCGCAATACCCTATGGTTGCGCCGCAGGCCCTGGTTTGAGGAAGAGGTGGTGCCGGAACTGAGAAGACAAGTACAGAAAATACTCAAGGTTTAACCATGCCGGTTCCGGATAATATCAAGATTCACCCCTCCTGGTACGATGTATTGGAAGAGGAGTTCAACCAGCCCTATATGGCTCAATTGCGTCAGTTCTTACGGGGAGAAAAAGAGGCCGGCAAGCGGATTTACCCAGCCGGCGGGCAAATTTTCAATGCTTTTAACTCGACACCCTTTGACCAGGTAAAAGTGGTGATTCTGGGGCAGGACCCCTATCATGGCCCCGGCCAAGCCCACGGCCTCTGCTTTTCCGTGATGCCCGGTGTGCGTATCCCGCCATCGCTGCAGAATATCTATAAGGAACTGTATTCAGATATGGGTATTGTTCCCGCCCACCACGGTTGCCTACAGCCCTGGGCAGAGCAGGGTGTGCTGCTGCTCAACGCCACCCTGACTGTAGAAGACAGTAAGGCCGGCGCTCACCAGGGCCGCGGTTGGGAGCAGTTTACCGATGCCGCTATCCATAAACTGGCAGAGCAGCGTGAAGGTCTTGTGTTTGTTCTGTGGGGCAGCTATGCACAAAAGAAAGGCGGTTTTATCGATCGCAACAAACACCTGGTGCTACGCGCACCCCATCCATCCCCTCTCTCTGCTCATCGTGGCTTTTTTGGTACCCGGCCTTTTTCTCAGGTCAACCACTGGTTGCAGCAGCGCGGCAAAAAACCGATTGAGTGGGCATTGCCTGAGGTGAGCAGGCTGGAGAGGGTTGCGGTAGAGCTTTAATAGTAACCGTAATTTCTCTAATTTTTATAAAAAGGTTCTTAGGTTTGGAGTTTTATGGGGCTTGGCCGTGATTCCAGAAATATTGTGAAGCTTTAGCAGTTATCCTGCGCGCTTTGAATTAAAATACCTCAATAAATTGCCGATAAGCGCGATTTATTGAGGTGGTCATTAAATTGCACCTCAAGATGGTTTGGGCAGTTCATATACATCTCTACTTAACCCGTCATTAAATTTTCGCCGTCCGGTTTTATTCCCTCCAAGTTTCTTAACCACAGAGTGTGCGGCAATATTTTCATCATTCATATAGGTTTCAACTTTTACCCATTTAAATTTGTTATATGCATGTAGCAAAGTGGCTTTGGAGGCCTCTGTGGCAATACCTTGCCCGCGGGCCTCAGGTATCACCCACCATGTAAGCTCTTTCGGCCAGTCTTTCCCTTGCCAGAACCCACAGGTCCCAACATAGCTGTTATCCGACTTTAACTGGATTGCCCAGACACCAAAACCTAGTAAGTGCCACGATCCAAGATCGGCTTTTAATCTAGACCAAACCCGCTCTCTGTCTATTGGGCCACCATACATTCTGGATGCTTCTAAATCTGTGTAAAAACGCTCATAAACATCAAAGCAGTTACTATTAGGAGGGGTTAATCTGAGTCGCTCTGTTTCTATTGTAGGTATCATATTCTTCTGGCTGGATTAGTGCTCGTCATGCAGCGAGTAATTTGTGTGAGTACAGGTCAATGAATAACTGATTTTCCCAATGCTTTTAGGGGTTGGGTGGGTGGCCTAGAGGGTCTCTATTGCAGCATACTACTGGGTCAGAAGGAAAGAATACACTGCACTCGAGACTAGCGGTGAATACATCCCTGTAAGCTCGTAATCGGCATCCATGCCTCATACGGTCCCGTGCACAGTGTATTCTTTCCTTCCCCCCCCCCCCTTTTTTTTTAGTATGTTTTCAACAGTTTTAGCGCTAATTTAGATTCCGGTCTTAATGCGTAGTCGTATGTCTGAGGTGGTTGCTCCAAGCCCGAATTGGGTTGGGTCCAGATTTTAGAAGCGCCGTGAAGGCTTCCTCATAAAGAAGCTGAGCGTAATTTATTAAGTGGTCACCAACTTTACCTGAAAGCTTGAGTTGAGCCTGATTTCTTCTGGTTTCGCTGGAGGCTCTGCCTTAGCTAGGAAATATAATATTCCTGACTAATAAAAGACACAGATTGAAGTGGAATTTTTGCCTTGATGAGTGTTCTTTTTAGTTTTTTTGTACAATTAAGTAGGCGTGCAGTTCAGGATATTGATCGTATTCAAGGTGCCTGCAAATACACCCTAAATTAAGCGATAAACTAAGGAAGCCATTTGTTCCCAGAGTCGAATAGTAGAGCTCTGGCCCCATGGCGTTATTGGTATGTTCACTTTTTCCATCTGTGCCGCCGAAGGAGAAAATTAACACCCCTCCTGCATTAAGACTAGTAGCCAATTTTTCCAGCACTTCCACTTGTTTTTTTAGCGGTATATGCCAAATGCTATCCCAGGCGGTAATAAAATCATATTTTCCTGGAATATCCCATTTGCATATATCTTGGTGGTGAAAGAGGATATTCGGGTGGCGACTTTTGGCTAGGTGTATCATTTCTTTAGAGATATCGACACCTTCGGGAGTAAAGCCTTCATTTTGAAGTAGATCTATAAATCGTCCGGTGCAGCCGCAGCCAACATCAAGTGCCTTGCCTCTACTTTTCACAAACGTTAGCGCAAGTTTGTGCTGATCAATGCCATTTTCTCTGTTGAATTCCTCGCCTTCCCATAGATAAGTGAGTTTATCGTATGCTTTTCCAATCTCTTTTGGATTCATAGTTGCTAAGCCAATCGGCACCGAAATGAATGACGCTTTAAGGCATCCCTTGAGCTGAATTGATCAAAAAATCGATACCCGCAAGTGTGTAAGCTGTTATGGTTTGCCCTGGTTATCCAGGGGAGAGCCACTTGCCAGCCTGAATTCTAGATGTTTATGGAGAAATATAGTCTGCCTATTTTTCGCACTAATATCAATTTTAGCGACGGATTTCTGTCCAGTCCCATCAGGGTGGCTGTACACAAGCTCGCAATGCTGATGAGGTTGGGGTGTGTTATCAGCAGTTTGTCCACCATTATTATTTCTATACTTATGCCAGAATACAGAAAGGTCTATATGTGCTCCAGCGTCGAGGGTGTAATTTTACTGGCATTGTTGAGCCTGAAGCTCATTGATCTAAGGCTTCCAGAAATCAGCAGCCCCCTTAGGCAGCTCAGAAAGTAATTTGTCAAAATGTAATTCGTCAATGTGCCTCCTTAAAGCTTGCGCCACGTCTTGTATCGCTGTGTCTGTGGAGAAATTGTGGTTAGCCCTTAACATTCGTACCTCTTTTGTCATTGCCTCCCTGCTTTCAAATTTTTTCTTTTCTTCATTAATGTTCCAATCAGTTATAAAAAGGGCTCTTAGACAAATAGGAAGGGCATTTGCAAAAGCAATCCCTTCCTCAGTGGACAGTCTTCGACGAAAAACCTGGAAAACACTTTGTGTCATCGTATAGGTAACATGGGTGCTCCAAAGATTTGCAGTATCCCTTGCATCCACAAGGTAATCGTAAAATTTTGCTGATGCACGACCATATTCAGAAGGTACTGGCATATGTTTTGATCTCCGTAGCGTATTACTACTGGGTCAGAAGGAAAGAATAACTGCACTCGAGACGCACCGTGAATACATCCCTATAAGATCATAATCGTCATCTGTGCCTCATACGGTCCCGAGCGCAGTGTATTCTTTCCTTCTACCTTTTTGGTAAGTTTAAGGTTGTGACAGGGCTAGCTACTTATTTTCTTGGCATCGCATGTCAGCAGATACAATCTTTGACTAATTTTTAGCTTGGTTAACCTGTTGTGGTGTATCACTTGGCAGAGCTGGCCATTTTTGAGTCCTTTCAGTTCAAAACTGTACATCTGGTGCTGGTATTGTGCACTGCCTTTATCAGAGTTTCTTTCCCAGCTTAATCAGTCACGCTTAAGATCGAGAGAAGATAATGATATAAACAGCACCATTGAAAAGGTGCTTACCAAACTTTATTCCAGGCTGGATTTTACCATGGGGATAACTAATTTAGCTAAAATGGGAGTGTTTTAATCCGTAATTGATCGGCTTCTGTTGGGTTTTTCCAGATGAAAGAGTTTTCTATGAAGTTGTTTTTGTGGGACGGCCAGAAGAGTTATTCAACATTTGAAACTTCCTGCCAGTAAAGGAATATTGGCGACATTAGAGTTGATAAAATTGCTCCAAGTGTTGATTTTATTATCTTCTTTAGTATGGTCTGCATATAGCATTGGTATGCCGGCCATCGTGGTGGCTATTATCCTAACTGCTATCTCTGAGGCGATTCTACATTGCCCTATTCAAAATGCTTTTCAATATCAGCCTGCTATATGCATTTTGCACAGTCGTTAAAACATAAATATCCGTTATTGGCGCCTTGTATTTTAAAGGTTTCCTGGATGTTTAATTGCTTTCCCAGAAGTATCAGTTGCTGCGACCGAAGTTTGCCGTTTGGCGCCATTATATGTTATCGAGGTGGTCAAATGGGGGAGGGTATAATTGAGAAATTGAGGGGGCGTTAAAGAGTCAAAAGGCCTCTTATGCGGTTTTGGGTGGGGTAATGGAGAGCTTTTTCTTTTATGCAGGAGGGAAAGAAAAGGGTGGCAATAAAAGCCACCCTTTGGGAATCGCTGCAACTTCCGTCAAGCTAGCGGATCAGCATCCGCATCATAGGGAAGTTCCTGAATCTCCAGAGTGCGACCGTCTTTCAAGTGAAGATTTTCACCGGCGGCGACTTTGGCAATGGTAAGTACGGCGAGCAACTCTATGCCGTCTTTGCTGTGACAGGCTTCTACCAGATTGCCGATACTTTGCATTCCATCTCCAAAGATTTCCAGACCACTGATTGGCAGATCGCCTCCTGTACATTTTGCGCGGTAGAGTCGGCGTTTTGTGGCGCCGCGGAATTGCATACGAGCGACTACTTCCTGGCCGGTGTAGCAGCCTTTCTTAAAACTGACGCCGCCGAGCAAGTGCATATTGGTCATCTGTGGGATAAACATTTCGGAGGTGGCGGCATCAATCTGGGGAATGCCGGCTTCTATCTGCAACTTTTGCCAGAGGTCGTAGCCGGTTGCTTCGCACTCCGGGGAAAGAACTTGCCAGAGTTGCTGCACTTTGGTGGGGGGTACCAGTAGGGCGAGTTGGTATTTATTGACCGCCTGGGCAATACAGCGCTCGCCACCGAAATCAAAAGTGATAACCTCGCCGGGGGAGGGCGTTTCGAAGCCAAGCAGCTGTGAAGCTTTTTGTGCGACATCTTGGCCTTGCAAGCCCAGCCAATGGCTGTCGTCGCTGATATTTATTAACTCTGCCTTAAAAAATACAGCGTATTTGGCCAACGCTTGTTGGGCGATCGTTGCCAGGTCGCTGGGGAGGCGGAAAATAAATTCACTTTGGGACAGTTTTAGGGCGCTGAATGCACTGATCATACGGCCCTTGGGGTTGCAGTGTGCGCCCAGGGTGCTGTGTCCGTCCGGTAGGTTCACCAAGTCGCAGGTGAGCTGGCCCTGTAAGAATTTCTGGCTGTCAGGGCCAGTGATCGAAACCGCGCCTAGGGGGCCGAGGTCGATCAGGTGCAATCCCTCTGGATCATCGGTACTGGTAAGGGGGAAGTGGGCTTTGCCGCCCTCCCAAATGGCGCCTTCGCTGCTGAGAAAATCCTGCCACTGTTGTTGTTCCATAGTGCTGCCACCTCCGGTTATTCTGGGACACTAATTGGGGGTTAGCGTGTCTTTTTCAAGTTTGCCCGGTCAGCGGGTATACTGTGCCCTTTAACTTGGTTGGAAAAGAAGTATGGATCGCAACCGTTTGTTTTGGGCCAGTCGCCGCGGCATGTTGGAGCTGGATCTGGTGTTGCTGCCGTTTCTGGAGAATGTCTACGAAACCTTGGAGCCCGAGGATCAGCAGCGCTATATCCGGCTATTGGATGAGCAGGATCAAGACTTGTTTGCCTGGTTCCTGCGTCGCGAAGATCCGGCCGATCCGGACCTTCAGCGTATAGTGCAGATCATTCGTGACAACACCGGCCTGCAGCAATAGTCCTCCTCCCCAGTACTTTGAGCGCAGCGCCCGCCTGAGCTGTGTCGTTGCGCCGTCTCCCGCCCTCCTTTTTCTATTGTTTTTGGCTGTTTTACAGGCGGCTCTTCTCCTTTGGCTTTGCGAGTTACCTTCCTGGTTGTTTTGGGTTTTATTGGTTTTTGTTCTGGCGTTCGCATGTTGGGAAACACGCCATCTGGGCCGTATGGTGGGGACATTATCCACTCGTGAGCACCGTTGGTTGTGGCGGGAGGTGGGGGAAAGAGAGCGGGAATTTGAGTTCTGTGGGGAGTTAGTATTGTGGCGTTGGTTACTGGTGATCAATGGGCGGGATTTGCAAGGTCAGCGCTTGCGACTGGTATTGTTGCGGGACGCACTCAATGCGGATGACTGGCGCCAGTTGCAGACGGCGCTGCGATTCTCCCGCTAGGGTGAACCACAGTCCGAGAGCCATCTGTACGCTTAAATAAACTGCCGTTGATTGGCGAAGTTCTCCGGTACCAGCACTGTATCCATGGCTAATTCCCGCAGATTGGGATAGTCGAGGGAATAGTGGAGGCCGCGACTCTCGCGGCGATCCAGAGCCGAGCGGATAATCAGTTCGGAAACCAGGGCCAGGTTGCGTAATTCCACCAGGTCGTTGGTGATACGGTAGTTGGCGTAAAATTCACGAATTTCTCGTTGCAGCAATTTCACTCGATGCTGGGCGCGCAGCAGGCGCTTGCGTGTGCGCACGATACCGACGTAATCCCACATAAAACGGCGTAATTCGTCCCAGTTGTGCGAAATCACAACATCTTCGTCGGAGTCTGTCACCCGTGAGGCATCCCAGTCCGGTGCCCGACGTGGTGCCTGCACAGAGTCGAGGTGTTCCTCGATATGCAGTGCAGCGGAGCGGGCGTATACCAGACATTCCAGTAGAGAGTTGCTGGCCAAGCGGTTGGCGCCGTGTAGGCCGGTAAAGGTGGTCTCGCCGATGGCATACAATTGGTCCAGGTCGGTGCGGCCGTGGTGGTCCACCATAATTCCGCCACAGGTGTAATGGGCGGCGGGTACCACTGGAATCGGCTCGCGGGTGATATCGATGCCGTATTTGAGGCAGTTACTATAAACCGTGGGGAAGTGCTCGCGCACAAATTCGGGGTCTTTGTGCGAGATATCCAGGTACAGGCAATCCGCACCGAGGCGCTTCATTTCATGGTCAATTGCGCGGGCGACGATATCTCGGGGCGCTAGCTCACCGCGCCTGTCGAAGCGCCCCATAAAGCGGCTGCCATCGGGCAGCTTGAGTTGCGCACCTTCGCCACGCAGGGCTTCAGTGATAAGGAAGGCCTTGGCTTTGGGGTGGTACAGGCAGGTAGGGTGGAACTGGTTGAATTCCATATTGGCAACCCGGCAGCCGGCGCGCCAGGCCATGGCAATGCCGTCGCCACTGGCACCATCGGGATTACTGGTATACAGGTAGGCTTTACTGGCGCCCCCTGTTGCGAGCACTACGGCTTTGGCCTGGAGAAGCTCCACCTCTTCAGTATTCTTGTTTAATACATAGGCACCGGCACAGCGAAAACGGCCTTTCTCTGGGGCTGGCTGGCGGATAAGGTCGATAGCGACGTGGTGTTCAAAGCAGTCGATATTGGGGCTGTTGAGTACCTTCACCAGCAGGGTACTGTGCACGGCTTTGCCGGTGGCGTCGGCGCTGTGAATGATTCGGCGGTGGCTGTGCCCACCTTCTTTTGTCAGGTGGAAGTCCTCCCCCTCACGGGTAAAGTCCACCCCCTGATCAATTAGCCAGCGGATGGCCGCGGTGCTCTCTTCCACCGTGAAGCGCACAGAGGATGGGTGGCAGAGTCCTGCACCCGCGTCTAATGTGTCTGCAATGTGCGACTCCACCGAATCCATTTCATCCAGCACTCCGGCGATGCCACCCTGGGCGAACCAGGTAGAGCCATCCTGCAGTCGCTGCTTGGAGAGCAGGGCTACGCGATACTTAGCCGAGAGATGCAGGGCTAGGGTGAGGCCGGCGGCACCGCTGCCGATTACGAGGATGTCGTAGTTTGCCTGGGCATTCATAGATTTCATTTATCTTTTTGGGTCGCGTAGTATAGCGCCTCCTGATTATTCGTCGATTTGACGTGGAACTTATGTCCTATTGTCAGTGTCATCAACACAGTAAAAGAAACGCCTGCGCCGGCAGCCCCTTAATAAATAAATGTGGCGCCCGCGGTGTGGCTGGATATGGGAGTTGGGGATGACAGCGCATCAGGCGTCAATGAGTGACCGTGAGCTGGTAGAGCGGGTTCAAAAGGGAGATAAACGCGCTTTCGACCTGTTAGTACTCAAGTATCAGCACAAAATTGTTGCTGTAGTCAGTAGGTTTATCAAGGACCACAGTGAGGTACAGGATGTAACTCAGGAGGCTTTCATTAAGGCCTACAGGGCGCTCGCCAATTTCCGTGGTGACAGCGCCTTCTACACATGGATGTACCGAATTGCGATTAACACCGCTAAAAATCATTTGGTTTCCCGCAGCCGACGGCCGCCTTCTTCAGATGTGGATCTGGAGGATGCCGAATTTTATTCTGGGGCCGATCTGTTGCGGGATAATGAGACACCTGAGAACCAGATGTTTCGCGACCAACTGGAACGTGCTGTTCATCGCGCCATTCGCGCACTGCCAGAGGACCTGCGCTCAGCGGTTACGCTGCGTGAGCTTGAGGGGTTGAGCTACGAGGAGATCGCGGAGGTAATGGGATGCCCTGTGGGAACGGTGCGCTCTAGAATATTTCGCGCAAGGGAAGCGATTGACCGGACAGTCCAGGCCGTGATGGCTGGCGAGCCGGAAACACTGGGTGACAGAGGCTAATTTTGCGGAAAATTTTCCCTTTGGGGGAAACCAACCGCCGAGAGCCCGGTCATAACTCATACCAATTATGGTGCGTGTGGGCACCGAATAAATGATTGCACAAGAGGGTTAACCCCTATGTCCCACGGGAATCATCAGGAACGTCTCAACGAGTCGCTCTCGGCACTTATGGATGGTGAAGTCAGCGAACTGGAGCTGCAACGGCTGTTAAAGGCCTCTGCTGCTTCTGAAGAGTTGGGTGAGCGCTGGTCACGCTACCAACTGGCCGCGAGTGTTATGCGCCGCGAGCAGGTCGCACCAGTTGACAGCGGCTTGGCCGCGAGCATCTCTGCGGCGATTGATCTCGAAGAGCCCCTTTCCAAAACGGGAAATGGTGGCGCTGTAGCAGGCAAGGGGTTGGTTAACAGCCGCTGGTGGCGCCCACTTTCACGCGGTGCTGTCGCAGCTACGGTAGCTTTCGCCGCAATTCTTGGGGTTCAGCAGATTACCGATACCCAGCAGAGCACTGTGCAGGGTATTGAGCAAGTGGCGGAAATAGAGCGCCCGGCACAGCCGGTAGCGCAGTCGGCACCACAGCCATCCGGTTTTTATGTGCCGGCGCCCTCTACCCGCTCAGTAAGTACTGCAACGCCGCGCTTTGTACCTGAGCAGCGCTCTGGTGTCGTCGGGCAGGCGGTTATTCAGCAAGCGCCTACGCCGGAGCTAATGCGCCATTTAAACCGCGTGATGATTCAACACTCTGAACAGGCCGCGCATGTCGGCAGCCAGGGTATGGTGCCCTTTGCCCGCGCAACCTATGGCGAACAGGTTGGAATGTAGTGTGACGAAAGTCGTATTTAGGGGGAGTCTTATCAGTAACAGAATTCCAAAGGCCGGCAGCCTGCTGGTGGCTTCCTCTTTTTTGCTGACATCCTTGTCATTTGCGCAGGGGGTTGCCAGTGTTGACCCTAATACCCCCAATACCGTCAATCTCGATATGGCCAGTACCCCGGTGGCAAGCCCAGCAGTGCCGGGCGCCTCTGCTGGACCTAACGCTGTGATTTCAGGTGCTGCGGTGGCCAATTCGACAGCGTCGAGTATGGCGGAGCCCGCTATCGCTGAACCAGTCTCAGCTGTTTCCAGTACGTTGCTTGGGTCCAATGCCGCGAGTGGTAAGAGTATTGGCAATGAGGTTGAGCAGTGGCTGAATAAACTTGCCAGGGCAGTGAGTGAACTGGAGTACAGTGGCTTGGTGACCTTTGAGCACGCAGGCATGCTCGAGACTCTCCAAGTAGTTCACGCTGTGCGCGATGGTGAGCAGGTCGAGAGGGTTCGCTACTTGAGCGGAGAACCACGGGAATTGATCAGCCACGGCAGCGGGGGCAATTGTGAATACGGTGCTTCCCCCAGTGCCAGAACTACCCTGTGGAATGCAGTGGGTCAGCAGCAGGTGCAGCGAGCTTACCAGTTTATCTTGCGCGGTGAGGAGCGAATCGCAGATCGGGATGCTGTAGTTATTGAAGCCAGGCCCCGCGACCGCTATCGCCTCGGGCTTGTCGTCAGTCTCGATCGGGAGACGGGCCTGCCCTTAAAAACCATGTTGGTAAGTACCCAGGGGCGGGTGTTAGAGCGCTATCAGTTTGTACAGTTGGACCTGTCGCCGGTAAAAGACTCGGCACTGGAGGCTGTTTCCAATAATGCGCGGCGCATCGATAATCGCAGTACTTGTGAAGCGTCGCAGAGCCGCTGGCAGGTGCGTTGGTTGCCCGATGGTTTCAAGGTGGTTTCGGTAAAACCTCTTTCCGATGGCGATATGATGGTGTTCAGTGATGGGCTCGGTGTGTTCACTGTATTTGTCCAGCGCCTCGGTCCTGAGTTGGAAGATTTCAAAGGCCGTGCGATTCGCGGTGCCACCGTCGCCTATATGGATCGTATGGAAGTCAAGGGTGTTGCCTACACGGTGACAGTCGTGGGAGAAATCCCCGATGCTACAGCCCGCAGGGTAGCTAGTTCCATCGTAGAAAAAGGCTGAGCGACTTGCTGGAAGAGCGCGGCCGTATCGTGGCTATAGAATCCAATGCTGTCTGGGTGGAAACTATCCAGCGCAGTGCCTGCAATGGCTGTGAGACCAAGTCCGCTTGCGGTACAGGATTGCTTGGTGACTTCTTTTCTTCCTCCACAAGAGTGCGGGTGACGCTGAACGGCTTCCCCGCTGATAAAATCTCCCTCAATGATATTGCGGTTATTGGTATCGCCGAAAATGCCCTGAGCAGTAGTGCTCTGCTGGTTTACTTGGTTCCATTGGTTTCTCTGGTGCTGGTGGCTTTGCTGGGAGACTATTTGTTCGCTGAAATAGGCGCTGTACTCGGTGCATTGGTTGGCCTTGTAGCTGGCGCTTGCGGCGTGTGCTGGTACAGCCGCCGTCAATCCTCAAACTCCATTTACACCCCCATTCTCCTGCGTATTGAGCCTGGCAGTGGGCACTCCTAACCTAAACTGAAATCTCTAAAACTGATTGGAGATTCCTTATGCTGGCCCGCTGCTACGCTGAGCGCTGGCCCTTACGTACAGCGTTTGTAATTTCCCGTGGTTCCCGCACAGAAGCTGAAGTAGTGGTGGTGGAGGTCAAATGGGATGGCGTCGTTGGTATCGGCGAATGTACGCCCTACAAACGTTATGGTGAGAGCCCGGATTCAGTTATTCGAAAGCTCAAGCCGCTGCTATCAGAGTTGGCTGCTGGGGTGGGTCGGGATGAACTACAGGAGCGCCTCCCCGCAGGAGCTGCACGCAATGCCCTGGATTGTGCACTTGTGGATTGGGAGCGGAAATATCGAGGTGAGGAATTTTCCGGTCCCGACTCATTGCCTACCGTGCAAACTTTGGTGATCGATAGCCCCGACGCTATGGCAGAAGCTGCCAGTATCGCTATAGCCGAGGGTGTGGAAGTTTTAAAGCTAAAGTTGGACAACCTGCAGGTGAATGAGAGAGTGGCGGCTGTCCGCGCCGCTGCACCTGGCGCCCAGTTGGTGATTGACGCCAATGAGGCGTGGGAAGCGGATGGCCTGGTCCAGCGCTGTGAACAGCTGGCAGAGTTAGGGGTAGCCATGCTGGAGCAACCCCTACCTGCAAGGGGCGATGAATTTCTGGAGACTTTTCCCCATCCACTGCCGATCTGTGCCGACGAGAGCTGCCATACCCGGGTGGACCTACCGCGCCTGGCGGGGCGCTATGAGATGGTGAATATCAAACTGGATAAGACAGGTGGGATCACAGAGGCGGAAGCTCTGGCAGATGAGGCCTCTGCGCAGGGGTTTGAGCTGATGCTCGGCTGTATGCTCTGTACTTCACGTGCTATCCGTGCTGCCTGGTCCCTTGGGCCCCGGGCGCGTTACTTGGACCTAGATGGCCCCACCTGGTTGGCTAGGGATGTGCAACCGCCTTTACGGTTTGGTGCAGGTCGGGTTTACTGGTCGTAGGTGAGAAGGTCAATTAGTATGGTTAGGTAGTCCTCGCTAGCAGCGTCGACGGATATCGGCGGAAACTCTACAGTGATGCAAGGCAGGTTCTGCTCGGCGCACCAGGTGCCGAAGGAGCCAGGGGTCTGGTAGCCGATTTCCTCAATCAGCGGTAATTCCAGGCCTTTGGCCAGCCATGCTCCCAGGTCTGTCCTCTCCGGGTCTTCCACGCACCCGAGCGGCTCGTGTATGGATACTGTCCAGTCGGGGTCAAGTTTGGCAATCAGCTGACACAGTGCCGATGTTTCGCTTTCCGAAGCGGGATTGTTCCCGGTACTGAGCTTTACATCGCGGGCATCGGCAGAGCTGTTCCAGCGATATACATTGCCGCCGCCATCCCAGTTTTTTGTGGCAAAGTTGCGGTTGAGGTCCACTCCGTGGGCATTACAGCGGGTACCCAGTTGGCAGCCGTCGGGGTTTACCGCCAGTATTACATGGTGCTTGAGGTGCCCCGCTGCCAGCGCGCGCAGAGCGCAGGAGAGGGCTACTACCGCCGCCACCTCATCTCCATGGGTGCCGGCCATTACCAAGCCGTGTTTATGACCGGATTGTGCGGGAAAGTAAAAAAGAGGGGCGCCCAGTGTACTGTGACCATACAGTTCCCTGGGGAGGTGGAATTGGCCGCGCTCAGGGCGTGGACGCAGTTTGGACATCGCTGGCCCTTTACACAGATTTACACACGGTGGTAGAACTTTCGTGGCCACATTGCCACTAAGTCGTTAGAAAATGTCCCCAAAGGGGCCGGTACACCAAGGCAAGCCCTGGAAGGGACTCAAATTCCAATGGTTTCATATTAGAAGGGATGACTAGGGGTAACAAACCTATGGTTAAACGCTGTACACAATATCTAATAGTATTTTGTCTTTTAGTCTCCGGTGCTGTTAGTGCCCGCGGGCTGCCTGAACTTACTGAACTGATTGAGGAAAATTCGCCTGCGGTAGTCAAGATCAATACTGTCGATCGCAGTCGCATGGCGCGTGGGAATAATCCGCCTCAGTATCAACAGGAAATTCCCGATATTTTCCGTCATCTGCTCGAACCGCGTCAGCGTCAGCAGCGTCCGGTGGCCAGCATGGGTTCCGGCTTTATCATCTCCGAAGATGGCTATATCGTGACCAATAATCACGTGGTCAATGGCGCTGACCAGGTGAAAGTCACTCTTACTGACCGCCGCGAATATGAAGCCGAAGTGATCGGTAAAGATGAGCGCTCAGATCTCGCACTGCTAAAGATTGATGCGGAAGACCTGTCCGCAGTGCGTTGGGGGGACTCCGAAGAGTTACAAGTCGGTGAGTGGGTGGTCGCTATCGGCTCACCATTTGGTCTCGATTATTCTGCCAGTGCCGGCATCGTCAGTGCCATGGGACGCAGCATCCCCAATGAGAGCCGTGAGAACTATGTACCTTTTATCCAGACTGATGTGGCCATTAACCCGGGTAACTCCGGTGGGCCGCTGTTTAATCTCGATGGCGAAGTAATCGGGATCAACTCACAAATTTATACCCGCAGCGGCGGTTCTATCGGTCTGTCTTTCGCGATCCCGGCAAGTTTGGCCCAGGACGTGGTAGCGCAATTGAAAGAGAAGGGGCGGGTGGATCGCGGCTGGCTCGGTGTGGGTATCCGCAATGTGGATCGGGATATGGCTGAAGCCATGGGGCTCGGTAAGCCCTCTGGCGCTCTGGTAGAACAGGTGAGCCCTGGAACACCGGCTGCGGAAGCTGGGATCATGCCCGGTGACATTATCACCCGCTTCGATGGCCGCAAGATTGGCGTACACGGTGACCTTCCCCACGTAGTCGGTCAAATTCGCCCTGGAACCGAGGTCCCCGTAGATCTGATGCGCAAGGGGAAATCCCAGAGGCTGAAAGTGATTGTCGGTGCTCTGCCGGGTTCCGATGGTGAGCCCACCCAAGCTGCAAGTCGCCCGGCTTCCAGTATTGGTGGGCGCCTGGGCGTAGTCGTGGAGGAGATTCCCGACGGGATGAAGCAGCGCTGGAATGTGGATACCGGCGTGCTGGTCAAGCAGGTAGTTCCAGGCAAGCCCGGCGCCAAAGCGGGCCTGCGTAGCGGCGATATCATCGCCCAACTGGGATTTGAGGAAGTGGCGGACATGAAAGACTACAAGTCTGTGGTCAAGGAGCTCCCTAAAGACGAGCTGCTGCCAATTCGTTTCTTCCGTGCGGGCCAGTCAACTTTCCGCACAATTAAGATCGAAAGCTAAGTACACGAGGCAAATGGTGGCCCAAAGGGTCACCTGCCTCTCACCTCTGTCCATGAGTTCTGTTAGACTTGCGCCACACAGTTGGCACGACTGCCAGCTAATCGTTTGATTTTTCAAGGGTTTTTATTCCGCAGTGGCAACAGATCTCTCTCATATCCGCAATTTCTCCATTATTGCCCATATCGACCACGGGAAATCTACCCTGGCTGACCGCTTTATTCAGGACTGCGGGGGCCTCTCCGATCGGGAGATGGCTGAGCAAGTGTTGGACAGCATGGAGCTGGAGCGGGAGCGCGGTATTACCATCAAGGCGCAGAGCGTAACGCTCGATTACACGGCGCGAGATGGTAAGACCTACCAGCTGAATTTTATTGATACCCCCGGACACGTGGACTTCTCCTACGAAGTATCGCGCTCCCTGGCAGCCTGTGAGGGTGCACTTCTGGTTGTGGATGCAGCGCAGGGTGTAGAGGCGCAGTCTGTCGCTAACTGCTACACCGCTATTGAGCAGGGGCTCGAGGTTATCCCGGTTTTGAACAAGATGGACCTGCCCCAGGCAGACCCTGATAAGGTTGCCGAGGAGATTGAGGACATCATTGGTATTGATGCTGCAGAAGCTACACGCTGTAGTGCCAAGTCCGGCCTGGGTGTAGAAGATGTTCTCGAAGATCTGGTGCGCCTGGTTCCACCGCCGGAAGGTGATGTGGATGCTCCTCTGCAGGCGTTGATTATCGACTCCTGGTTTGATAGCTACTTGGGCGTTGTATCCCTGGTGCGCGTGGTGCAGGGCAGCCTGAAAACCAAAGATAAAATCGTTACCAAGTCTATCGGTCGAGCCCATGTGGTGGACAGTGTCGGCATCTTCACACCAAAACGCCATGAGACCGGAGTATTGCGCGCCGGTGAGGTAGGCTTTGTTGTCGCAGGTATTAAAGATATTCATGGCGCGCCGGTGGGTGACACACTGACCCACGCCAAGGGTGCAGAAGAGATCGAAATGCTGCCTGGCTTCCAAAAGGTCAAACCACAGGTGTATGCGGGCCTATTCCCGGTCAGCTCCGATGATTATGAAGCATTTCGTGATGCTCTGGAGAAGCTCTCCCTGAACGATGCCTCCCTGTTCTATGAGCCGGAAACCTCCGATGCGCTCGGTTTTGGATTCCGTTGCGGCTTCCTCGGTATGTTGCATATGGAAATTATCCAAGAGCGACTGGAGCGGGAATACGACCTGGACTTGATAACCACCGCCCCCACTGTGGTATATGAGGTGCAGCAGAGCGACGGCGAGGTAGTGATGGTTGATAATCCATCGCGCTTGCCGGATCTTGGCAATATTGAGGAGATGCGTGAGCCCATTGCAGATGTGAATATCCTGGTGCCGCAGGAATACCTGGGCAATGTGATTACCCTCTGCGTGGAGAAGCGTGGAATCCAGAAAGATATGCAGTACGTGGGTTCTCAAGTGTCCTTGCGCTACGAATTGCCGATGAGTGAAGTGGTAATGGACTTCTTCGACCGCCTCAAGTCTGTGAGCCGTGGCTTTGCGTCCCTGGACTACGGTTTTGTGCGCTTTGAAGCAGCAAAACTTGTGCGCCTGGACATCCTAATTAACGGCGACCGCGTTGATGCCCTAGCTTTGATTGTTCACCGCGAAAATGCCCAGCAAAAGGGGCGTGCCATGGCGGAGAAAATGAAAGAGCTGATCCCCCGTCAGATGTTTGATGTAGCAATCCAGGCGGCTATCGGTGGTCAAGTGGTGGCGCGCACTACAGTTAAAGCCCTGCGCAAGAATGTAACTGCAAAATGTTATGGTGGTGACGTTACCCGTAAGAAAAAGCTGCTGGAGAAGCAAAAAGCGGGTAAGCGCCGGATGAAACAGCTCGGCCGTGTGGAAGTGCCTCAGGAGGCTTTCCTGGCTGTACTGAAAGTGGATCAATAGCGGGCACCGACCCGCTATTGGGATAAAGGATAATAGAGATTTGTAATGGATATTAACTTACCCCTGATTCTGCTGTGGTTGGTTGTGATCAGTGGTGGAATCTGGCTGGTGGACAGCCTGCTTTTCGCCCGTCGCCGCAAAAAGGAAGCGGGCAACAATCAGGAAGATCCGGTTGTTGTTGAATACGCCAAATCGTTTTTTCCGATTCTGGCCATCGTTTTTGTATTGCGTTCTTTTATCGTCGAGCCTTTCCAGATTCCATCTGCCTCCATGGTCCCCACTCTGCAGATCGGTGACTTTATTCTGGTTAACAAGTACGAATACGGACTGCGTTTGCCAGTGTCGCGTACTAAGGTGGTGGATATCGGCGAGCCTCAGCGCGGTGATGTGATGGTGTTTTTTCCACCTCACATGAACGATACCTATTTTATCAAGCGGGTAATCGGCCTGCCTGGTGATAAGATTGAATTGAAAAACAATGTACTTTATGTAAATGGCGAACTGGCACCCCAGGAATTGATTCAGGCGATTCCGCCGGTTAACCCGCAGGTTGAAATCTTGTGGGAGAACCTCTACGGCCAGCGCCACCTGATGGCCAAGAATGTGCGTCCCGGCGAGTACGGTAACTTCAGTGGCACCGTACCGGAGGGCCACTACTTCATGATGGGGGACAACCGGGATAACAGTCTCGATAGCCGCGCTTGGGGATTTGTGCCCGAACGCGATGTGGTGGGCAAGGCATTCGCCATCTGGATGCATTGGGACAAGTTGCTCAGTTTGCCCAGCTTTAAACGTGTAGGCTCCATCCAATAATGAGAACTGGCCGGCACTATGCCGGTGATAAGGATTGAGGGCAAAGTTATGGGTAATACTATTCAGGTTTCATTTAAACACCAACGCGGTATGAGCTACTGGGGCTGGTTGTTGGTTATTGCGGTATTGGGTTTTACCCTTACTTGTGTATCGAAAATGGCGCCGGCATACGTGGATGCGCGCTACGTGAACGAAGCGCTGAAAACCCTGAGTGAAAACCCGGACCTGGAAAATATGACGGCGGGCCAGATTAAAAAAGAGATGGGGCGCTTCTTCCTGGTCAACAATGTGCGCGGTAAACCAACAGAGGCATTACAGGTGGTTCGCGGAGCGAAGGGTACTGTGGTCAGTATCGATTACGAGTTGCGCCAACCGCTGATTTATAACGTGGATGTCGTGATGAAATTTAATAAGCAGCTCAATACGGCCAAGCCAGAGCTCTGCTGTGATCCGCTGGTAGATCTGGAGCAATTCCGCAAACGTGACTGATCTTTTACTGGAACGCCTGTGCAGGCGCCTCGGCTATAAGTTTGAACAAGGAGAGCTGTTGGAGCTGGCGCTCACACACAGGTCCCATGGTAGCCGTAACAATGAGCGCCTGGAGTTCCTCGGCGATTCGATCCTTGGTTTTACTATTGGGGCCGCGCTATACGAGCAGTTTCCCGGGGGCCGGGAAGGGCAGTTGAGTCGCCTGCGTGCCCAGCTTGTCAGCGGTGAGACCCTGGCGAAGCTGGCGCGTGAGTTGGAAATTGGCGACTGCCTGCGCCTCGGTGAAGGGGAGATGAAAAGTGGCGGTTTTCGCCGGGCCTCTATTCTCGCCGATGCGGTGGAGGCGCTGATTGGCGCAATCTATTTGGATGCAGGTCTGGAGGCTGCCCGGGCCAGGGTTCTGGAGTGGTTTGCCCCGCGCCTGCAAGCCCTGTCCCTGGAGACGATGAAGGACCCCAAGACCCGCCTGCAGGAGTGGCTACAGGCGCGCAAGAAACCATTGCCTGAATACTCTGTGGTAGACGTATCTGGCGCGGAGCACGCCCAACACTTTATTGTTGAATGCCGGGTCAGTGGTTTGGCAGAGCCGGTGCGCGGAGAGGCCAGCAGCCGTCGCGCTGCAGAAAAAACTGCCGCGGTGGAAGCCTACAGGCGCCTTACTGGCCAGGACTAACTTTACACTATGAGCGAAGGCGGCCCGCCGTCTGCCTCGAACAGAAAGGCCTCCAGCAAGTGGGGGGCCGACCCGGTTCCGGGCCTCCCGGACACCTCCAAACCTTTCGGAGAACTTTCTTGAGCGAACAACCCTCTCGCTGCGGCTATGTCGCGATTGTCGGTCGCCCCAATGTGGGCAAATCCACGTTGCTGAATCATTTACTGGGGCAGAAACTGGCGATTACCTCACGCAAGCCCCAGACTACCCGCCACAATATGCTTGGTATTAAAACCGAGGGGCCCAACCAGATTATTTTCGTCGATACCCCGGGCCTGCACTCAGATCAGGAGAAGGCGATTAACCGCTATATGAATCGTGCGGCATCCAGCGCCGCGCGAGATGTGGATGTGGTTGTGTTTGTGGTCGAGCGCACTCGTTGGAGTGAGGGTGATCAATTGGTAGCGGATAAGCTGCGTGGCCTCAAGTGTCCATTGATCATTGCGGTGAATAAGGTGGACCAGCTGGAGGATAAGGGCGATCTGTTGCCACAGTTGCAGACACTGGCTGAGCAGCATCCGAAGGCGGAAATTGTGCCTATTTCGGCGCTGCGCAATGTCAATCTGGATACGCTGGAAGAAGTCATTCTTAAGCACCTGCCGGAAGATCAACACTTTTTCCCGGAAGATCAAGTCACCGATCGCAGCTCGCGCTTTCTCGCCGCTGAGATTGTGCGGGAGAAGATCATGCGCCAGTTGGGAGCCGAAGTGCCATATCAAGTGACTGTTGAAGTAGAAGAATTCTCTCAGGAAGGCAAGGTCCTGCATATTAGTGCGGCGATTCTGGTGGAAAGAGCCGGGCAGAAACGCATCATCATTGGTAACAAAGGCGAGCGCATCAAGCAGATCGGCAGCCAGGCCCGAGAGGATATGGAGCGCCTGTTTGACAGCAAGATCATGCTGAACCTCTGGGTTAAGGTGAAATCCGGTTGGTCTGATGATGAGCGGGCCTTGCGCAGTCTCGGTTACCGGGACGAGTAACCTGTCGTTGCCCGGTTGCTGATGCCATGAAAACACCACCGCCGGCGCAACCGGCATATATCCTGCATTCACGCCCCTATCGCGATTCCAGCCTCATCCTGGAGTTGTTCACGCCAGACTTCGGGCGAATCGGCTGTGTCGCCCGCGGTGCGCGGCGGGACAAACAGCGTCGCCAGCAGGCGCTACAGCCGTTTTCTCCCCTGCTGGTATCCCTGCTAGGCAGTGGATCACTAAAAACCCTGGGGCCGGTTGAAAATGCCGGTGCACCGCTTTGGCTGAAAGGGCGGGCTGTGTACGGAGGGCTCTATGCCAATGAGTTGATGGTGCGGCTTTTACCGGAAGGCGAGGCACACTATGCGCTGTTTGCCGCTTACCAGAGGTTGCTTAAAGCCTTGGCTGAGCTGAGGGGGGCTAAAAATGATGAGCTGGAAGGACCGTTGCGTAGCTTTGAATTACAACTGTTAACTGAGCTCGGCAGTTGCCCTCCGTTGGACCAGTGTGCCTACAGTCAGGCTGCGCTGTGTGTGGATGGCAGCTATCGGCTCGAACGGGAGCGGGGTTTCGTACCAGTGCATCGCCATCACGGGGCGGCAGCACGGAATGGAGAGTTTCTGGGGGCTGATTTGCTCGGCATAGTACAGGCACAGGAATCCGGTATTTGGTCCGACGAGCTGTTAATCCCGGCAAAGCGATTAACCCGGTTGTTATTGCGTACTGTGCTCGGGGATAAGCCGTTACAGAGTCGTGAATTGTTCAAGCAGGTTTATGGGAAATGATCGTCAGTATCGGTGCCGACATTTGTAATTACCAGCGTATAGAGTCCGCATGGCAGCGCCACGGAGAACGCTTTGTCGAGCGTATCCTGAGTGATGGCGAGCGCTGCGATTTTGCCGATCTGGCTGAAGCCAACCGCGCAGCGTACCTGTGCAAGCGCTTTGCTGCCAAGGAGGCGGTGGGCAAAGCATTAGGTACCGGTATCGGCGAAGGAATCTCCTGGCAGGATATCGAGGTGCGTAGGCGCAAGGGTGCAGCCCCTCAAGTGTTGCTGAGTGGAGCGGCACAGCAACGCGCCAGCACCATGGGTGTTGAAGTGATTCATCTGTCCCTCTCCGATGAGAAGGATGCAGCCCTGGCATTTGTCATTTTTGAGGCCCGCTAGGCCACTTCAAGTCCAAATAGCGCGTTCAAGTCCTGCTCCGAGGCCCAGTCCCGCAGGGCGCGAATCTCCCTTAGTACAGCATCCAGCTTGCGCCGGTCAATCTTTGCCGGCTCCTTGTCTTTCTTGGTGCGTAGCTCTTCCTGTAATACACAGGTGGCTTCGCGCAATCTGGAGACGCCACAATAGCAGCAGCCGCCGTGCATGCGGTGGGTCAACTCGAACATGCCTTGGAGGTCGCCGATATCCTGCAGCCGCTCCAGCTCGCGCTCGTCGGAAACCAGCCCATCCACCAGCATCTGCAACATATCCCGGGCCAACTTGGCATCGCCATTGGCGAGGGTCAGGCTCTCGCTGATATCAACCAGTCGCATCTGGTCGAGCTTCAGGTTTGCCACCATCTGGGGAGTGATGAGTTTGAGCCAGCGCTTGATCATATGGGATAACTGGGCCTCGCTGACCGGCTTGCTCAGGTAATCATCCAGTCCCGCGGACAGCAGTCGCGCTTTTTCTTCGGCGCCAGCGTGAGCAGTCAGCGCAATAATCGGTGTGCGCTTCCCGGTCTCCCTTTCGCGGATTCTGCGGGTGACCTCAATCCCATCCATACCGGGCATTTGAATATCCATAAAAACGAGATCGAAAGTGTTTTCTTGCCAATGTTGCAGGGCCTCCTCACCACTGGCGGCAATGACCACTTCCACGCTCTGGGCGCGCAAAAGCTCTCCAACGAGACGTCGGTTGGCGGCGTGATCATCGACTGCCAGAACCCGTGGAGGTGCGGGCCAGGGTAGGGCGGGCACGGCGCCACTACTGGATCGCGACTGGCTCTGTTGCGGTACAGCCCTTTTCAGGGCGCGTAACAGGTTCTCACGGGTAACCGGCTTGCCGAGGAAGGTTAGAGTGCGGGTGCGTAACTGCTCGTAGCAGCGACGCAACTCCGCCGGGGCGCCGAGGATGATCACTCGACATTGGTAGGCATCCACAAGGGACTGCACCTTGAGGCTAAAGCTGTCGAAGTCTCCCTTAGCGATGGCGGTATCGATAATCACTGCATCTGGCAGCGCATCGTGTCGCCACATCTGTTCGATGGCCGGCTGCAGAGTATCTGTATCGGTGAGCTCCACCGGCTCCATCTGCCACTGCTTGAGTAACTGCGCAACTTGGGAGCGGGTGAGTTCATTGGGGTCGGCTATCAATACACGGCAGTTGGGGAACATGACCCGCGGTGGGATACCGCGGTTGCGCTCCGGCACCAGGGACAGTTGCACCCAGCAGGTGCTGCCACCGTTTGCGGTTTCTTCCATTCCGGTGCTGCCGCGCATGCGCTCTACCAGGCTACGGGCAATAGACATACCCAGGCCGTTGGCACTGATCTGCTGAGTATGTTGTGGTATTTTGGCGTTGAGGATTTGTTGCAGTTCACGGCGGCTGGCGTCGTCGGTGCGATTGCCGAGATCGGTAACGCTGATTCGCAGAACCAATTCTGAGTCCTTACTACTCTGTACTGTGAGGCGTACCGGTATATTGCCGTTTTCTGAACTGCGCACTGCATTGCCCAACAAGTTTGTGAGTATTTGCTTGGTTCGCAGGGGATCGCCAACCAGGGTGGATGGCAGTTTTGCGTCGATTAAGGGTACCAGTTCCAGATGGTGCTCGTAGGCGTAGGGTGCAAGGATTTGTAGGGTCTCCTCGAGCAGTTGCCCCAGGTCCATGGGGATATGGTCGAGCACCAGATTGCCGGATTCAATGCGGGAGAAATCCAGGATATCATTAATAGTCGTGAGCAGATTTTCTGATGAGCGCAGTATAGTCTGCAGGTAGTCCTGTTGTAGTTCGTCGATTTCAGTTTTTAGCAGCAAGTTGGTGAAGCCAATAATGCCATTGAGTGGCGTGCGGATTTCATGGCTCGTGTTAGCCAGGAAGGTGGACTTGATGCGGCTCGCCTCCTGGGCTCTCTTGCGGGCCAGATCCAACTCAATATTTTGTTCTTCCATACTGTCGAGTGATTGCCGCAGATCGTCCATGCTTTGCAGCATGTTTGCTTTGTAGTCGCGCTGGTAATTGGAGAGCCCCTCGGCCATTTCGTTAATTTGCGTGGCTAACTTTGCGAGTTCGCGGTTTTCAATTTCGTGGGTGCGGCGATCAAATTCGCCACGGCCAATGGCCTGCAATACCTGCCCCATTCGCACCAAACTATGGGTAAAGCGTTCAGACAGGATTACTGACCAAGCTAATGCCGCCAGTGTGCAAATTATCAAGCCGACAAGCCCGACAAGTAGCACTTGGTAAGTGCCCACCAGGAAATAGGGACGGTGTAATTCAATACTGATCCAGCAGGTGGTGATTTCACCTTTCAAGGGCTGCAAAACCTGCAGGCTCTCATCATCCTCAAAAATAAATGATTCACGCTTTTTTAGCTGCTCACTGGTGATCGGAGAACGCGGGCGCGGGCCTGCACTGGCTAACAACCCCAACCCTGTTGTCAAGTCCAAAGGGCGTTTCTTACTCGCTTCGGTGGAGTAGATATGAACCGAGCGCACCATATCTTTTTCCAGCATGAGCGCCAGCAAGCTATTGCGTAGCCACTCCATACGCAGCTCAGTGGGGTGGCCGCCACTCATCTCGATCAGCTCGGCCAGTTGCTCTGCACTGGCTCGCCCGTGGCTGAGCAAGAGCTGGCGGCGATCATGCATCTGCTGGAGAGTGAAGACCAGAGCCAGAGTCATGGCCAGGATCAGCGCCGGGGCAACAGTAAAGCGAAACATGATTGAGCGCAGAGAGCGCAATTCTCCGGGTGCTGGCAAAGATTGAGCTGTTTTGTTCGGGGCCATGGTTATTGGAGGGCCTTGTGCGATTATTTTTCCCTCATTTTACCTGTATACATTGGGCTGCGCACGCCCATGCCTGGAAGTGAAGAAATAGTTTCTCTTCGGGAATGAGGTTGAGCAGAAATACGTAATAACCCGACTATATAGTTCACCTGCAGAGTTGGTATTTAGAGTTGCCAAGTCGATCAGGTACACTGTCCAGCCGCAATTTCTGTCTGGAACTCAACGCACTATGGACTACCCCACGATTGCTGACTGTGTAGGTAACACCCCCCTGATCAAATTGCAACGCTTGCCTGGTGGTACCAGTAATACGATTTTGCTCAAGCTCGAAGGGAATAATCCAGCTGGTTCCGTCAAGGACCGTCCGGCGCTTTCTATGATTAATCGGGCTGAGTCCAGGGGGCAGATCAAGCCGGGTGACACTCTGATTGAGGCAACTAGTGGCAATACTGGCATTGCCCTGGCTATGGCAGCAGCCATCAAAGGCTACCGCATGATTCTGATTATGCCGGACAGCGCTACAGCCGAGCGCAAGGCATCCATGACTGCCTATGGAGCAGAATTGATTCTGGTCAGCGCGGAAGCGGGGATGGAGGGTGCCCGCGATTTGGCCCTTAAAATGCAGAGCGAGGGCAAGGGCTTGGTGCTTAATCAGTTTGCCAATGCGGATAACCCTCTTGCTCACTATGAGGGCACTGGTCCTGAAATATGGCGGCAGACCGGGGGGCAGATCACACATTTTGTTTCTTCCATGGGCACAACAGGTACCATTATGGGTTGCGGCCGCTTTTTAAAAGAGCAGAACCCTGAGATCCAGGTTATTGGTTTACAGCCTACCGATGGTTCCAGTATTCCCGGGATTCGCCGTTGGCCACAGGCTTACCTACCGAAGATATTTATACCTGAGGAAGTTGATCTGGTTATCGATATGGATCAGAGCGAGGCCGAGGATATGACTCGCAGGTTGGCACGTGAAGAGGGGATTTTTTGTGGGGTTTCCTCTGGCGGCGCTGTGGCTGGTGCGCTACGGCTTTCCACCCAGGTGGAAAATGCTACTATCGTTGCGATTATTTGCGACCGGGGGGATCGTTATTTGTCCTCAGGGCTTTTCAATAATTAACAATGAGTTTTTTGGGTTGGCAAGACTTTTGTCAACCCCTGCGCACTGATTGGTTTTGTTGGTTTTTGTTATTCTTTAGTCCAGCTTATTTTGCCTTTGCGAGCAAAACTGAGTTTACTTTTCTTTACCCTGTTTCACTTTACCTCCTAAATCACTCATCCAGATCTTTGTACAATGTACGGATTTTTTCGTCTGGTGGTGCCTTCATACTTGCTCGGATTTAGTTGATTTTTATTTAATGGTTTATTGATCTGGTTCAAAAAATCCCATGATTTAGTCATTGCTAAAAAGTTGGGAGTGAAGAATACATTTCACTCGGAGCTGTATGAAGCATGAGGGCGGATTGCGAGAGTACACGACTATATTCACTACGTGTCGCGATAGGAGTGCATTAATTATTTTCGGCCCAGTAGTAAGTTTGTAGGTGACTCACCTTGAATTGTTGCCATCTCAACGGATTTGGATGACGGCCTGTCTTTTAAAACAAAATTATTATTGCAAGCTGTTTGTGTGCAAGAACTTGCCAGTTTTTATCCTGGATTTGATGTGTGGAGCTATTGTCTCAAATTTTTATGTGACTGATTGGCCAGTATGAGGGGCAATTTGCTGGCTACTTTTGCGCGGTGCCGGGTTCGGGTGGCAGTAAGTTGCTGAATTTCGCGCAGCTTATTGAAAAATATAAAGAAATTCGTGGACTTTGGTGTGTTCAAACCTATGATAGAAGCGCCCCTGTACGGGGAATTTGCGTAAATATTACCTGGTACCGCAGTTTGGTGAGTGGGTAACTAGTGCCAATAAGCTTCCAATTTCCTGTTTCGGCCCTATAAGCATGGTTCAAGTCAGAAAACATCATTCCTTCGGAGGTGAGAGCGAGCTCAATCTGGAATCGTGGCTTCGCCATATGCAAAAGTTGGCGGGTCTGGATGGCGCAGCCATAGTAACACTTCGTCGCGCTGCGGAGGTGAGTGCCGAAGCAGAACAGCGGGCCATAGAAGCGGAAAATATCTGGGCGGAAGGTGCTAGCAGTTTTGCTACCGGTCTGGAGATGGCAGAGATTCTTGCGGATTTGCAAATTGACTCCGAGGCGCTGGTTGCCGCCGTTCTTTACCGGGCTGTGCGGGAAAAGCGCTTACTTATAAAAAGTGTCGAGGAAGAATTTGGTTCAACAGTAGCCAAGTTGATCCGTGGTGTATTGCGTATGGCGGCAATTCGCAGCCGCAGCGCGGATACCGGTGATGAGCACAGGGGTGGAGCCGTAGAGGAGCACTCAGAGAATATCCGCCGCATGCTGGTGGCGCTTGTAGATGATGTACGAGTAGCTTTAATCAAGCTTGCGGAGCGTACCTGTGCAATTCGCGCGGCAAAGAATGCCGAACCGGCCAAGCGTACCCGGGTAGCGCGCGAGGTAGCCGATGTCTATGCACCACTGGCGCACCGACTGGGTATTGGCCATATCAAGTGGGAGCTGGAAGACCTCTCCTTTCGCTACCTGGAGCCGGAAGATTATAAGCAGATTGCGCGTTTACTGGATGAAAAGCGCCTGGCGCGGCAGAAGTATATCGACGAGGTACTTGAGCTGCTTCGGTCAGAATTGGCACTTGCGGATATTGAGGGGGATGTCTATGGCCGGGCGAAGCATATCTACAGTATCTGGCGCAAAATGCGCCGAAAAAATATTGGTTTCTCACAAGTGTACGATATCCGTGCTGTGCGCATATTGGTGCCCACGGTGCGGGATTGTTATGCAGTATTAGGGATAGTGCATAATTTGTGGCGTAACATCCCTAACGAGTTTGATGACTATATCGCCTCCCCCAAGGAGAACGGATATCGCTCCCTACACACCGCTGTGATTGGTCCAGAGCAGAAGGTACTGGAAGTACAGATCCGTACTTTTGCTATGCATGAGGAGGCCGAATATGGTGTTTGTGCACATTGGCGCTATAAGGGCACCGACCTGAAAACCGAAAGCCAGGACAGCTATGAGCAGAAAATTTCCTGGTTGCGCCAAGTACTCGATTGGCACGAGGAGGTGGGAGGCAACCCCCTGCAGGATGATCTGCAGACTGGTGAAGGGGATTCACGCATCTATGTGTTTACTCCGGACGGTCACGTAGTGGATCTCCCTCGCAAGGCTACGCCACTGGACTTCGCCTACAAAATTCACACCGAGATCGGTCATCGCTGTCGCGGTGCCAAGGTTGATGGGCGTATTGTGCCCCTGAACTACGAACTGCAAACTGCCAACCAGGTGGAGATTCTTACCGGCAAGCGCGAGGCGCCCAGTCGCGATTGGCTGTCTTCGGGGATGGGCTATATCAACACCCCGCGGGCACGCGCCAAAATTATTCACTGGTTCAAGCAGCAGGCGCGAGACCAGAATATTGCAGATGGTCGCAGTATTCTCGATGGTGAATTTAAGCAGTTGGCACTGAGCGATTTCAACTTTGAAAAGCTTGCAGCCAAACTGAATATGCATTCGCTTGATGATTTGTATGCAGCTGTGGGTGCCGGTGACATTGGCGTTGGCCAAGTGCTGAATACTGCCCAGCGTATGGTCAAGGTTGACAATGTCGAACGGGTGCCATCGCTCACAGCCCCGGTCGCCCGTGGCGAAGGCAAGGCGGATGTTTATATCGATGGTGTCGGCAATCTGCTCACTCATATCGCAGGTTGCTGTAACCCGGTGCCCGGTGACGAAATCATGGGGTATATCACCCTTGGTCGTGGAGTTTCTATTCACCGCAAGGACTGCGCAAATATGCTGCGCATGCAAACTGAGGAATCTGAGCGTGTGCTCCAGGTCAGTTGGGCGGAAAAGCCACGTCAACTCTACGCGGTGGAGATTGTAATTGGAGCCTATGATCGCCTAGGCCTGCTGCGCGACGTCACCGCGATGCTGGATAGCCAGAAGATCAATATTACAGCCATGCAAACCCACTCGAACAAGAATAAGCACACGGTAGAAATGGTCCTCAGTGCTGAGATCCACAATTTTGAAGAGTTAAGCTCGGTTCTGCATCGGATAAATCAGCTACCGAATGTGGCATATGCGAAGCGACGTATGCTGCGCTGAGAAAAGGGGATTAAATGCAATACCAATATACGTTGGAGGATTTGCTCCATCTGATGGCTCAGCTGCGCAACCCTGAAGGTGGTTGTCCTTGGGATCTGAAACAGACGTTTGCCAGTATAGTGCCCTCCACCATTGAAGAGGCTTACGAGGTTGCCGAGGCAATTGAGACTGAGGACTTCGAACATCTGCATGAGGAGCTTGGTGACCTGTTATTCCAGGTGATTTTTTATTCGCAGTTAGGTCGCGAGCAATGCTATTTCGATTTTCCCCGCATTGTGGATACCCTGGTGCGAAAGCTGGTGCGCCGCCACCCCCATGTGTTTCCCAGTGGAGAACTCCACGGGGAGAATGATTCCTCATCTGCGGGTGAAGCAGAGGTGAAACAGAATTGGGAGGCTATTAAGGCTGAAGAACGCAGTGCAAAGGGTGAAGCGGGGGCTTTGGCTGGGGTGACAGCAGGCCTACCTGCTCTGACACGTGCGGCCAAATTACAGAAACGGGCTTCCCAGGTGGGTTTCGACTGGCCAGATATCAATGGTGTATTGGACAAAATTGAAGAAGAGGTAGCGGAGTTGCGCGAGGCCGTTGCCAGCGGAGACCAGGAGCATGCTGGCGAGGAACTCGGAGATCTGTTGTTTTCCTGCGTGAATGCGGCCCGTCACTTGAAAGCCGACCCCGAAGCAGCCCTACGCTACTGCAATCGCAAGTTTGAGCGGCGCTTTGCTGCTGTGGAAATGGCGCTGTCCTCTGAGGGGCGGCGGCCCACTGATGCCAGTCTTGAGGAGCTGGATCAGCTCTGGGAGCAAGCAAAAATGGAGGAGGGGCGCGAACTTGATGGTTAACTCTAGTCGTGGACAGGTAGAACCTGGTGGGAATGGGGCGGGATCGGCTGTAATCTTGCCCAATTTGGGGTCTGCGTGTAAGGTAGCGCTCTTTTAGCGCGGCGGCTCTATTGGTGCGTCGACAGTTTTGGAGGCTAACTGAACATGCGAATTATTCTCTTGGGGGCGCCGGGGGCCGGCAAGGGCACTCAGGCACAATTCATAACAGAGAAGTTCGGCATTCCGCAGATCTCCACCGGCGATATGCTTCGCGCAGCGGTGAAAGCGGGTACTCCCCTTGGCTTGCAGGCAAAAGACATAATGGAGGCCGGCAAATTGGTTTCCGATGACCTGATTATAGCCCTGGTGAAGGAGCGTATTGCCCAAGCGGACTGTGCAAACGGATTCTTGTTTGACGGTTTTCCCCGCACCATCCCCCAGGCGCAGGCTTTACTGGATGCGGATGTTCCTATTGATCACGTACTGGAGATTGCCGTTGAAGACGAAGAAATCGTCAAGCGCCTCTCCGGCCGACGCGTCCACGAGGGCTCGGGTCGCGTCTATCACATCGAGTACAATCCGCCCAAGTCCGAGGGCCTGGATGATGTGACTGGAGAGGCCCTGATTCAGCGAAGTGATGATACCGAAGAGACCGTGCGCAAGCGCTTGGCTGTATATCATGAGCAGACTGCACCACTGGTTGGCTTCTACCGCGAACTGGAAGCCCGTTCTCCAGAAGCTTCTCCCAAATATACCAAAGTTATGGGTGTCGGCAGCATGGATGATATTCGCGAGAAGGTGTTCGAAGCCTTGGCTTGATCGCTTCGATGACGGTTTCTCTACAAAGCCTCCTTTTGGGGGCTTTTTTGTATCCGCTTAATAGCTCCTTTGTTGGTTTTTAGAAAAGCCTTTCACTTGTAGTTATTAGTTCAACCATTAAGATTGCCGGCAGGTTTTCTTGACAAAATTGTATTTCAGACGGGTCCACTTATGTCCACGGCGATAGTTTTGATGAATTTGGGCACTCCAGCGCAGCCGTCTGCGCCAGCGGTAAGAAGTTTTTTGAAGGAATTCCTCTCCGATCCCCGCGTTGTGGAAATACCCCGTCCATTGTGGCTGGCGATATTAAACGGCTTCATTTTGCCGTTTCGCCCTAAGCGCATTGCACCGGCTTATGAAGAAATTTGGAATCGTAGTGCCGATGGTGCAGGGGTTGAAGGATCACCACTTCTCTACTATACGCGCCGGCAAGCTGAGCTGTTACAAGAACAGCTGCGTAATAGCGGACGAGATATTGCGGTTGAATATGCGATGACCTACGGTGAGCCACGCCTGGATAAAGTGATTGCTGACCTACGTCAAAAAGACTACGAATCCTTTATTGTTTTTCCCTTGTATCCGCAGTACTCAGCTACAACAACCGCCGCAATTTATGATCAAGTGGCGCAGATTTTTCGTAAAAGTCGTGATATTCCGGATATTTCTTTGGTTCGGGACTATTACCATAACCCTCTCTATATTAAATCCCTTGCCAATTCGGTCAGGGAGCACTGGCAGGTTCACGGGCAAGCTGAAAAACTACTTCTGTCATTTCATGGTATTCCTAAGGCAAACGTTGATAAGGGGGACCCTTATTATCGACACTGCATGGAAACCGCACGTCTTTTGGCTGAAGCATTACAAATTAAGGAAAACCGGTGGCAAGTCACTTTCCAGTCCCGTTTTGGCAAGGCCGAGTGGCTGCAACCCTATACTGATAGAACGCTGATTGAGTGGGGCAAGAGCGGAGTAAAGAGTGTTGATGTTATTTGCCCAGCATTTTCAGCGGATTGCCTGGAGACTCTGGAAGAAATTTCGGTAGAGAATCGCGCTAATTTTATCGAGTCTGGAGGCGGTGACTATCGGTATATCCCCTCTCTCAATTTGCGAGAGGACCACATTAAGGCGCTCGCTGCAATTGTTGAAGACAAGTTACCTGGGACAAAATAATTTCCAACAGGGGCCGGAAAAATGGCTTTCGAGAGCCATTTGATAAGAAAAAGATACTTTTTTGCCGGAAAGTTTCTCATTTTTCGCTTTTTTACTTGCAATGCCGGGTATTTTTATTAACTTTGATAAAGTTGTATCGAAATAGGCGGTGCGGCGCTCTGCATAAGTAATAAAAACAGCCCGTTGCAGTTTTTATTCGATAGCAAACAGGCAATGCTGCCGGCACACTTTTGGATGTACTTCTTCTTTTTAGTGAGGAGACAAGGGATGGCAAGAGTAGTAAAAAAGAGTACGCGTGCGAAGAAAGCAACTGGTTCGACCGCAGCGTCGCCAGTGGTCTCGAAGGCGCAAAAGGCGGTAGATGCAGCGAGCAAGTCACTGGATGCACAGCTTGATCGTGTTGCAAAAGCGAAAGCGCGAGCACAAAAAAGTAACACTGCGGTGGCTAAGACTTCGTTAACCAATGCTAATAGTAAGGCGAAGGAATTGCGCGCCAAGCTGGCAATGGCTAAGATGGATCTTGCCAAAGCCAAGGCTATGGATGCTGTTCGTCTTGCCGAAGCTGCTGCCAAAGAAAAGGTGACCTCTCTAGCGGATAGCCTGTCTGCCAAGGCAGATAAAGACTTGGCTGCGGCACTAAAAGCGTTTGAGGCACGTTGGGTGAAGACGAGGGAGAAAAACCACGCCAAAAAAATCAAAGCCGCTGAAAAGAAGGCTGAGGCTAAAGTGAAGGCCGCAGCTAAGAAAGCTGCAGCCAAGGCCAAGGAGCTGGAGAAAAAAGCTGCTGCCAAGCTGAAGGCCGAAGCCAAGAAGGTGAAAAAAGCAGTAGCTAAAAAAAGCTCTACTGCGAAAAAAGCTGGTCGTCCTAAGAAGGCTGCCGCAGCTAAGCCGGCCAAGCGCGTAGGGCGGCCGAAGAAGGCAACTTCTGCAGCTAAGCCAGCGAAGAGAGTAGGGCGCCCCAAGAAAGCCACTGCAGCAGCGACAAAGAAAGCGCCCGCTCGTCGCGGTCGCCCACCTAAGGCCGGTGCCGCACGGCGCGGCCGCCCACCGAAAAAAGCGGCATAATGCTAGTCTGGCTATGACAGCTTCTTGTTGAGCCTTACTGGTTTTGATTAACCCCGGCATAAGCCGGGGTTTTCTGTTTAAAGCGTATCAGTAAAGTTACTAAAGAGGCGGAGGAGGAGAATACACGGCGCTCGGCTCTGTATGAGGTATGGATGCGGATTATGAGTGTACAGAAATGTATTCATAGCGTGTCGTGAAAGAAGTGTATTTTTACTTCCGAGCGGTAGTAATTTTGAGAATGAATGTCGTTGGTAATTCGGCTCGATTAAGCATTTACTAAAAAGGGGGAAGGAAAGAATACACTGCGCTCGGGACCGTATGAGGCATGGATGCCGATTACGAGCTTACAGGGATGTATTCACAGCGCGTTTCGAGTGCAGTGTATTCTTTCCTTCTGACCCAGCAGTAACTGCTCAATATCACAAGGTTAAGCCTATTCCCTGGGGAGATGCCAATCGCATCTGTATGCAGGCAGTCATTCGCTATCTTTATAATAAGTATTATCGGCAATGAAACTGATATCTTCAGGTCGAGTAGTTTCAGCTACTTTAGTTCCCATGAATGACCGCTTAAGCTTATAGCATAAACGATAGTAAGAAATAAAAATTTTTTAATTAATCAAGGCAATTTTAGAATAACATCCTTTAAAGGAAGGATAATTGTTTTAGAAGTTATTACCGGGTCGGAAGTAAAAATACACTTCTTTCACGACACGCTATGAATACATTTCTGTACACTCATAATCCGGATCCGTGCCTACTCTGAAGCCGAGCGCAGTGTACTTTGTTAATTTTTGCATTAAAGAATAAGCTGAATTTTTTTTGCAGTGCAGGGAAGTTCCTTGTATTACTTGACTCGGGCCCTACTTAATTGATTGTTTGTATAAACAGGCAAATATTTCCAGTGGGACCCAGATGGTAGCAGTAGTTAAAATACTGAAGATAATCTTGGGTTACTGGATTTAGGGTCGATGGTGCTAATGGGGCTTAGTTTAAGTGCCCTGCAGGAAAATGACCGTTAACTAATGTAGAGTTCTCTTCCCCTAGCTAAAAACCACCTGGTTCACACAGTAGTCAATGGCATTAAGGTGATTTCCAGCCTAACAGTGCTGGACTAATTTACATGACTCACCCTTGGGACCGTGTCACAATATACATTCTTCAGCTACCTGGTTTGAGATTGTTGTGAAGATTCTTGCCCTGGATACGACTTCCGGCGCCTGTTCTGTAGCACTCTACAGTGATGGCCAGACCACCGAGCGGTTTGTACAGGCGGAGCGTGACTATACCCGTCGTCTGTTGCCAATGGTTGACGAGGTCTTGGCTGATGTAGGGTTAACTCTGAAGGAGCTGGACGCCTTCGCGGTCAGCCGCGGACCCGGTTCATTCACCGGGTTGCGTATCGCGATCAGCTGTGTGCAGGGATTGGCTTTCTCTGTCGATAGACCCGTGGTACCGGTATCAAGTCTGGCTGCCTTGGCCTTGGGTGCCAGGCGTGCTCACCCGGAATGGAAGGATGCTCCCATAGTTTCAATGCTGGATGCGCGTATGCAGCAAGTATACTGGGGCGTTTACTCGGTTGACTCGCCCAATTGTAGTCAGTTGCCCGAGGCTGTACAGAATCCTGAAAAAGTAGTTATGTCATTAAAAGAGACTGAGTGGTCGCGCCCAATTTATGGTGCTGGCCCGGGCTGGCATTATGAAGCCCTCAGTGGGGCTCAGGTAAATGGAGTTGATCTGGATATCATGATCCATGCGAGGGATATTGCTCAGTTGGCCGTGCCACTTTGGCAGGAAGGCACCGCAGTAATAGCAGAAGAGTTGGAGCCAGCGTACTTGCGTAATGAAGTGACCTGGCAGAAACGACAAAAAATAAGATCCAAGTAATTCATGGAAATATTTCAGATTGTTGTATTGGCCCTGATTCAAGGGTTAACTGAATTTTTACCTATCTCCAGTTCGGCACACCTGATTTTACCCTCAGAGGTTCTGGGTTGGCAGGATCAAGGGCTGGCTTTTGATGTAGCTGTACATTTTGGTTCACTGATTGCTGTAATCACCTATTTTCGCAAGGATATTTGGTTACTGGTACGCGACGGGCTGGGAGGGTTCGGATCAGGACAATTTAGTGATGAAGGGCGGCTGGCTTGGTTAATTGTACTGGCTACTATTCCAGTCGGCCTCGTAGGATTGATATTTAAGGGTTATATAGAAACCCACTTGCGTTCGGCCGCGGTAATTGCAGCGACTACCATCGGATTTGGCTTACTGCTTTGGGTGGCAGATGTGCGTGGAGCTCGAACGCAGACCCTAACACAGCTCAATTGGAAAAAGGCCTTGTTAATCGGTTGTGCCCAGATCCTGGCTCTCATCCCTGGCACCTCCCGCTCAGGAATAACCATGACAGCTGGACTCATGCTTGGTATGAAACGTGAAGCCGCTGCGCGCTTTTCTTTTCTATTATCGATACCGGCAATCGCTTTGCCAGCGATGTTACTGACATACGATCTACTTGCTTTAGAAAGTGTGCCCTGGGGCGATATTCTACTGGGCACGGTACTTTCGTTTATCAGCGCTTATTTGTGCATTCACTTTTTCCTACAGTTTATTAGCCGCATCGGCATGGCGCCATTCGCGATATACCGCCTGATACTGGGTGCGGCCCTTATTTGGATGATATGGGGTTAATAAATATGGCAACCGTAGCGTTTTTAGGGTTGGGAGTGATGGGATACCCCATGGCTGGTTATCTGTCCAAAGCCGGCCATAAAGTGAGAGTTTATAATCGCACCCCCAGCCGTGCTGAAAAATGGCTGGGGGAATATGAGGGTGAGAGTTTCTCCACGCCGGCTGAAGCAGTAAAAGGAGCAGAAGTGGTATTCGCTTGCGTAGGTAACGATAACGACCTGCGCGAAGTGGCAATCGGTGAGCAGGGTGCTTTTGCTGCTATGGAAAAAGGCAGCCTGTTTGTGGATCACACCACTGCCTCAGCCGATGTTGCACGAGAGCTTGCGGAGATTGGCAAAGACAAGGGCATAGGGTTTCTCGATGCGCCAGTATCCGGTGGGCAGGCGGGTGCAGAAAATGGCGTGCTGACAGTCATGGTTGGCGGTGAGCAAGCGGATTTCCAGCGTATCCAGCCACTGGTTGATACCTTTGCGCGCGCTGTGACGCTGATGGGCCCCGTGGGTAGTGGCCAGTTGTGCAAAATGGTCAATCAGATCTGTATTGCCGGGGTGGTCCAAGGGCTTGCCGAGGGGTTACATTTTGCCAAGGCTGCCGGGCTGAATGCAGAGCAAGTGGTGGAAGTGATCTCCAAAGGGGCCGCCCAGAGCTGGCAAATGGAAAATCGTTCAAAAACCATGTTGGCAGGAGAGTATGATCATGGCTTCGCTGTAGACTGGATGCGCAAGGATTTGGCGATCGTTCTGCAGGAAGCCCAGAGTAACGGGGCCCTATTGCCGGTGACTGCATTAGTTGACCAATTTTACAGCGAAGTGCAGGCCATCGGCGGCTCTCGCTGGGATACTTCCAGCCTGTTTGCTCGTTTAATGAATGTGCGTTCCTTCGATTGACATTCCCTGCCTAAATACATACAGGGCTGGATATTTTAACTTCCAGCCCTGCATTTAAGACCTTAGTTATTTTATTCTCAATGAAAGTTCTACTGCTCTCGGCTTACGACGCGGATAGCCACAAGCGTTGGCGCAAGGGCCTGGTCGCCGCCTTTCCCGAATGGCAGTGGAGCGCTCTCACTTTGCCACCCCGCTATTTCAGCTGGCGCATCCGAGGTAATAGTTTGACTTGGGCCAGGGGTGAAGCTGCGCAAACTCTGAAGCAGGAATGGGACCTGATTATTGTTACCTCCATGACCGATCTTAGTGCCCTCCGTGGGCTGGTGCCGGAAATTGTAGGGATACCCACGGTAGTGTATTTCCATGAAAATCAATTTGCCTACCCGATAAGCTCAGATGCTTTTCAGTCCATTGAGCCGCAGCTACTTAATATTTATACCGCATTGGCTGGGGATCTTCTGTTATTTAACTCGGAATACAATCGTCGCACCCTAATTGAGGGTGCTGCGAAATTACTAAAGCGTTTTCCAGATTGTGTGCCGCAAGGGGTTTGTGAGGAAATTGAGCGTAAGTCACAGGTATTGCCTGTTCCTTTGGAGGATAAAATCTTTGAAAAGAAAAAAAATATGGCTGACTTTTCCTGGAATCACCGCTGGGAACAGGGTTACCAAGGTAAAGTGCCGAAAGATTCACTGATCATAAGTTGGGCCGCCCGCTGGGAGTATGATAAAGGCGCTGACCGGTTGTTACAAATCCTCCAGAGCCTAAAAGAGAGAAAAGTGAGCTTCCTCCTTAATCTGATGGGCCAATCGTTCCGCAATAGTCCAAGAGAGTTTGAGCAGATTAAACAGGAATTCGCGAATTATCTTCTGGTTGTTGGATATGTAGAAGATGCAAAAACCTATTGGCAGACCCTTCGCAACAGCCATGTTTTCTTATCCACGGCATACCATGAATTTCAAGGGCTGGCAGTAATGGAGGCTGCAGTGGCAGGGTGTACGCCATTGGTGCCGGATGAGCAGTGTTATCCTGAGCTTTATCCAGAAAAATTTCGTTATATAAATGTTGATAATGCAGTTGGAAAACTGGAGGCCAGTGCTGAGGCAATTAAAAGGGAAGAGCCGCTCTTTAAGATGGCACTTGATTCATTCTCTTGGGGGAGAGCAAAGAAACTATATGATGAGTGTTTAAGTAGTTTATAAAAAATTCATTTAGCCTGTTTGTTCGCAAGGATGGCGGTCAAGTCCTATTGGTCATTGTCTTTTGAGCTTCCCACTATTTCTTCTCATCCACATTTGGTGGTGACCCTTCATTATTTAGCTGGGGCTGTACCTGACTGTAGTAGCCGACGGTGTAATCGGTATACTTGGATTTCTATTTTTTGGCTTGAGGCTAAGCTGAATTTTATCAAGTTTCGCGGATTAAATTGACCTAAGTGAAACCCAGTGCTCAGGATATCACCGACACGGCCACGGTGTTACAGATCCGCGCGGCATTGGATTTGATAGAAGCCGATGTGGAGGCTATTTCCCCAGCCTTGGGTAAGCTGGCAAAAGAGCACCGGGATACACTGATGGTGGCGAGAAGTAATTTGTAGCAGGCTGTACCGATTGCTTCTCTGAAGCGGTTATGATGGCGTTGGGCCCCAAATTGGTCGTGAAAAAGCTCATGACCTGGGTTACCAAAATTGCTGCGATGCGGTGAAAAGTAGGCAGCCCTTTGCGAATCTATTAAAAGAAAACCCGGAAGTGTCTGCCAATCTCAGTCCCTGCGAGGTGGATAAAATGCTCGATCCTAGCAATTATTTGGGACTATGTGGAGAGATGGTGGACCAAACTCTGGACGGGCAAGAGCGGTGAATATCGAGATTTAGAAGTGTAGTTCTTATTACTATTGGCTCAGAAGGGATGAATACACTACACTCGAGACGCGCTGTGAATACATCCCTGTAAGCTCACAATCGGCATCCATGCCTCATACGGTCCCGAGCGCAGTGCATTCTTTCTTTCCCTCTATTTAGTAGGTCTGGATTAATGAATAAGTTTAATCGGACGAAAGTCGTACAGAGTTTGTGTCGAAAGTATTTATCTGCCTTGGAGAAAGGGGATCTAGAGGCCTTGCTAGCTCTTTTTACTAAAGATGCAATGGTTTTTTCGCCAATATTTGGAGAATGTCGAGTGGTGGATTTTTACTCCTATGTAATAAAGGCAACAAAAGATCGGTCTATGACTTTAAAGAATATTATGCTGGGTGTTGTAGATCCAAACCAAGTCGCTGTTTATGTAAGCTATACACGTGCTGTTGAAAATAATAAGCCAGCCACTATTGATACGGTTGATGTTTTTGATCTTGCCGCTGACTTAAGTGCATTTTCTTCAGTAACAATTATTTACGATACAGCGCCGGTTAGAGGTGATTTTAAGGCGCCTATATAAGTTACTTTTTGGCTTCCGTCAGCACCGACTCATTGAAAAGTTTAGGGTGTTAAAATTAAGCGAAATGCAATTATTAGAATCATTCCAAAGCATAAAATTAATTGAGGATTACTACTGGGCCAGAAGGAAAGAATACATTGCACTCGAGACTCGTTGTGAATATATGTCTCTGTAAGCTCGTAATCGGCATTCATCCCTCATACGGTCCGGAGCGCAGTGTATTCTTTCCTTTCCCCTTTTCAGTACAATAGAGGGGTGATATTGTTGCTCGAATAATATCCATGTCAGACCAGCAACTCTTTTTTGTAGGTCAATCCCCTGTCTGTAGATATATATTGATGGGGATTAATTTGTATTTCCATGTAATTCATCTTTTTGTTCTGCTCTGTATAATCACTTGGCTTTTCATAACCACAATATGCAGGTAAATATATCTGGTTAGTTGTAGTCTTGCCGGATATCGTGTGCTTCCTTATCAGCACTTTCTTTTTTAATACAAAAAAATCTGCCAACAGAATATTGCTTGAAAATATCAGTGATTGAGTGGCTTTGTGATATCTGGTTCATAAAGCTGATCATGCCTATTCCAGGTAATTGAGAGTTGGCGTCCAAAAGTCCAGTTTGCGATGGATAAAAGGTAAACCGTGCAGCTATTTATCGAAAATATCCATGGGATTAGCCATATTGCCCAAAAGAATTCGGGTAGTGAACCAGCCCTGACCGGGCCAGTGGATCCTGAGCGACTGCTCAGCATGTTCAGTAAGTCCACCCTGCAGAAAATTTACGATCACTTCTTTGGGATGGGGGATGGCGTCCAAGACTTCTTTCAGTCTGGATATCAATCCAACAATCAGGGTGGCACATCATTCTCCGCTCATCCTGAAGTTCCAGAAAGCCTTTCTTATTTCGAGAAGGTTATTTATAAAGCCCTGGCTCAAAATACCTTGATTATTGAAGAAGCGCCATTTGCCGATGAGGTGCTCACTCAAAAGCAAGCCAAGCTTATCCCTCAAATCTACATGAGCTTGCAACAAATTATTGTGCAGGAGAAAGCAGAAGCCGCTGAAATTCAGCAGCGTCATGAACAGCGTTCCACCCTGGAAAAGGTAGGTGCATATATCAATCACGGCGCTACAGGGCTTGGAAACGCTGCTTGGGGGCTGGTGACCTGGTGTAAGGATGTTCTGGATGTGGTAGCGCTGGTTCATCCTATCCGCCTGAGCTTAGAAGCACGTAGGGCAACGGTTAGTTATCTCTTGAATGACAAAAGTTTTGAGGAGTCAATTGAAGAGCACTTATCGCTAATACACAGAGAAGTAGTGGACGTCCTCGGTTTCGACCCTTCAAAAATTACTCAAGCGCAGCTGGAGCTGGCTTTCGAAGTGGCCGAATTGATTTATGAAGAAGCGCCGCTGCGTGATGCGATTTATCGTTTTGCCAAGGATTACGCAAATGCTCAGCACAGCCTTGAAATTACTGAAATGGCTGGCGGTGGTGTCTTTGAAATTATCCTCACATTTGTGCTGGCAGTAGTTACTGCCGGTGCCGGTGCTGCTGTGGTTATCGCTAAAAATGCACGCCTGATGACATCCTACCGGGCTGTGGGCGATTTAATGTTGGAGTTCGCAAAAATCAAAAAGCAGCGCAGCCTGCTATCCAAAAAGTATAGCGGCAAAGATGCGGACGAAGGTAAGGGAGCCAGTTTTGCCGACTTACCATCTAGTGAGACCGTCAATCCTTACAGTGAAGGTGGCCCTTTGCCAACTGGGGGGGGGTCCACGCAAAGCCAGCGTCATAATAATGACACCAACCCAGAAAGTGATACCAGCACACAAGAAAAACAGACCCAAAATAGTAATCCCAACCCATCCAACGAGCCGGATAAAGCCAGTACTGCTACTGGCAAAAACCATAATGACGGCAGCTCTCAAGACAATGCCAAGGCCTGTGAATGTGGCGATCCAATTAATTTAAAAACAGGGGAAGAGCGCCTTACTTTATCGGATGCCATGCTCGATGGCCCCTTGCCATTTATTTTTTCCCGCACCTACCGCAGCAGCAATCCCAAAGACTTCGGCCTGGGCCACGGCTGGACCCACACCCTGGGAGAGAAACTGGTCTGGCGCCCCGGTAAAACCGTGCAATACCACGATGCCGAAGGCCGGGTTATCAGCCTGCCCGTACCAGGAGACAGTGGTCGCAGTCACAACGTGGTAGAGCATTTAACTCTTACCCGTGTTAATGACGAACACTGGTTTATCACTCCCTACGGTGCCCCAAAGGGAGTGCAAAAACATTTTAAAGCCACCGGTGATACAGGCAGCCTCAAACTCTCAGAAATCCGCGATGGCTACGGCAACTACTACCTGTTCCACTATATCGATGAACGCCTGATCTGCATCGAAAGCAGCCTCGGTGAAGCCCTGCATATCACCCCACCGGAAGGAAGTGGCAACAGCCACCATATCGGCGAACTCAAAAAAGAAACCCGCGATGGCCGTATCAAAATACTCGCCCACTATGAATACAGTGATGAAGGAGACCTGATCAAAGCCACCGATGCCGATGGCCACAGCGAGCACTACCAGTACCATCACCATGTCATCAAACAGCGCACTCTAAAAAGCGGCTACCGCTTCCACTTTGAATGGGATGCCGAAGGCCCCTCCGCCCGCTGTGTACGCCAATGGGGCGATCCCATCGATGGGCAGGACACTTACAACTACCAATTTGTTTGGGATGATGACGGCAAGGGCGTAACCGTTACTGACACTCGCGGCGGTAAAGAACGCTACCGTTTTAACGATCGCGCCTTACCTATTTACCACCGCGACCCCGAAGGTGCAGAAACCCTCTACACCTATAATGACCTCGGCCAAATCACCCGCGTACAACTGCCCAGCGATCATGGCAGCCACCGGGAAGAACACTGCCATTACGACGATCAGGGCCGCCTGGTTAAAAAAGTGGATGCCAGTGGCAACAGTCATCGTATCGAATACAACAGCGAAGGGCTCCCCGCAAAAATTACCGACCCCAACGGTAACAGCTGGCAACGTGAATACAATAAAAACGGCCAGATCGTAGCCACCAAAGATCCTCTCGGTAACAGCACCCAATACGGCTACAACCCCGTTGGTTTAATCGGCAGTGTCACCGACCCTCTTGGCAATACCACCCGCTACCTCTGGAACCCGGAAGGGAACCTTGCTGCGGTAAAAGACCCCATGGGCCGTGCCCAGCACTACCGCTACGATAGCGCCCGGCGCCTCGAAGAAGTGCAGCACGCCCCCGGCCAGATCACCCGCTACGAATACGACACCCAAGACCGTATTCACGCAATCACCACCCCGGATGGCGCCCGTACTCAATACAGTTACGACCCCCACGGGTTACTCGCCGAAGTGATCGATTCCGAGGGTCGCAGCACCAGCTACACCTACGACGGCCTCAGCCAGGTAAAAACCCGCACCAACCCCGATGGCAGTCGCCTGGAATATCACTACGACGGTGAACGCAACCTTATTGGCCTCACCAATGAAAACGACGAGCGTTACCAGCTGAAATACGACCTTAACGAACGCCTGATTGAAGAAATCGGCTTCGATGGCCGCATCACCCGCTACGCCTACAATCGCGCCGGCCACCTCGCCAGCTCCAGGGCGGTTACCGACCCCGAAACCGGCAAAGGCATTAACACCATCTTCGAACGCGACCCCTTCGGTCGCCTCATAGAAGAAATTACCCCAGACGGCATTACCAACTTCCGCTACAACCGCAGCGGACAACTGATCGAAGCCGAAAACGCCCACCGCAAACTCCGCTGGGAATACGACGCTAATGGTCGCCTGATTACCGACTGGCAAGGCAAAGAAAAACTCAGCCACCAATACGACGCCGCCGGCAATCGGACTGCCACCACACTGCCCCACGGTGAAACACTAAGCTTCGCCTTCAATCCCTCAGGCCAATTCCAAAGCCTGCACCGTCGCCCTGTAGGCAGTGATTCCGATCAACTGATCACCAGTATCAGCCACGACGAACAGGGCAGGGAAAGCCAGCGCCAACACGGCAATGGACTGGAAAGCCAAAAGGACTACGACCCCCAAGGCCGCCTGCAAAAACTGCGCCTGGGTAAAGCCAGCAGTGAAAACCAGAGCCCAGTCTCCGATCCAGTACAAAATACCTATCCCATACTGGAGCGCGGCTATCAATACAACAAAGCCGGCCAAATCGCCAAGATCGAAGACAGCCTGCGAGGAACCCGTAACTACCACTACGACGCCCTGGATCGCCTTACCCAGGTAGATGGCCCCAATCCGGAATATTTTGTACACGACCCCGCACACAATATTCTCGCCGCCGCTAACTCAAAAGATGAAGCCAAACAACAGGCTGGCGCCACCCAGGTCAAAGGCAACCGCCTAGCCTTCCGTGGCGACACCCACTACCGCTACGATATCCACGGCAACCGCATTGCCGAACTGCGCGGCAAAGGGCAAAAACTGCAAACCCGCTACCACTACAACAGCCGCCAACAACTGGTGCGGGTAGAAAAGCTCAAAGTAGAGAAGGGCACAGAGCAATTCCAGAAGGCCATCCATTACCAATATGACCCCCTGGGCCGCCGTATCGGCAAAGCCACAAATACAGAACAAACCAACTTCCTCTGGGACGGCGATACCCTCCTCAAGGAAACCAACACCGACAACCAAACCAAGCAGGACCTCAATACCCGCACCTACTACTTCGAGCCAAATACCTTTAAACCGGTTGCGTTAAAGGAAAGTCAGCAAGATAAAGAACAGGTCTATCATTACCACCTGGACCACCTCGGTACTCCTGACACTCTTACTAACGAAGAAGGTGAAGTGGTATGGAGTGTTGCCTACAAGAGCTATGGTAATATCGCCTTAGCCCAAGAAAACCAAATTGAACAACCGATTCGATTCCAGGGGCAGTACTTCGATGAAGAGACCGGGCTGCACTACAATCGGTTTAGGTACTATGATCCGCAGGTTGGGGAGTTTACTCAACAGGACCCGATTGGGTTGTTGGGGGGGGCTAATAATTATCGGTATGTGCCTAATCCATTAGGCTGGATTGATCCGTTTGGCTTGCAAGCTGACAAAAAAAAGAAGTGTAGTAAATTAGGCTCAAGTGTTCCAGACAAGCCTGAAGTAATAATAAGAGGTACGGTTGATTTTCCGCATGAGGGGCCTCAAGCAATTAGATTTGGTGAATTACATGGAGGAGGTGTTTTTGATTTTGGCGACAGCAAGCAGGGAATTGAAGGTTACTTTACTCAAGCTGGGAGCGGTCAGGAAATACCTGTTTCACTTAAAAATAAACCTGAAACAAGTAACTTAAAAAATATTTTCAGAAAAATAAAGGAAAACGCTGGACAAATTCAGAAAGCAGAAAGCTGGCCAAGTAGTCACGTTAATCACTTGCCAGAAGGTACAGGGAGGGAGGCTGTTATTCATGTGCAGACCCCTCAATTTAACGCACAGCAAGTCATTGATCATGTTGACAATAGTAAAGCCAATATTTTCTTGGAAAACGTCTATAAAGAAATATTGATAGATACATCCGATGGGTTGGTAGTTATTGATGCTGAAAGGAAGGCGTCACTAAGGGATTAATTATGAGTATAGATGTTGAAGTTATACCCGGTAATAAGGCTCCAATTTATTTTTACAAGTTGAAAAATTTGATGTGTGAGTTGTTAATTGAAGGCGAAATTCAAGAGTTTGGAGGGGTTATTTTCCAAGAAATTGGCAAAGATAAACCTGTAAGCGAAGAAGATTGCTTAGTGCTAGGTAAGGATTATGAATTAGTTTCCGTTGAGGTTAATACATTAGTTCTATCTTTCATGCCTAATGACCCAGATGATGATGAATTAGAAATTGACATGTTAGAAGACTATGGGCGAAATTTGGAAGAGAATGAAATAAAAAGTATGTCTGAAAAGTGGGCTAAAATTGGCTTCACTTATAAAATAACGAGTAAAGCGGGTAGGCATAGAGTGGAGCCTAGGATATTTTGGGCAATAGTTGGGGCATTAACTGCCCTTTCATCTGGTGATGTAATTGTTATGGAATCAGATATATTTAGCCTGCCGGTAGGCGTTTATAAATACTCTGAATTTATAGGTTGTGAGGTGGTTTTTTAGTTTCAAATAAAGTTGATGTTTTAGGTGGTATGAAGCTAGCAGCTAAAGTTGATAAAGCAGACAGGATTTCTGGATAGCCATAATTTGAAGGATTGAAAATAATATTATATGGCTCCGCCTTAACAACTGCTTTTCTTTGGTTCAGGAGTAAAAGGAAGCGCCGACAATCGCCTATACCGTGCACCCAGCGTTTATCGAGCTGGGTACAAACTTGCCGTACTGCCTCCACTGGTACCACAAAGCCTTTAAAGCGACTTTCAAAATTTCGATTGAGGTAGAGCCAATGCATTGGCGAGCTACCTAATTGCTTAAGAATAGAAGGCGTGTTTTCAAAGATAGAACTGCGCTTTCGGGGATCTAAATGTCGACTATAGCAGTCCACCAGCCCTAAATAGTGATTTGGCTGAAAGGGCAGTCCTTTTGGCCTTATCAGACGCTCGCTGCCTGTAAATGACAGAAGCTCTTTGGTCTAAACTAATCCAATTATACAGGCTGCCAGGGCTTTTCCTTCTAGTAAACCTGGGACTGAATCAACCTTCCCAGAAGCAGCCGGTGGAATCATCTTCGCTATTGGTCTGCCGGGCCATAGATTTATTTAGACTCCTCACTGGCACAGCGCTACCTTCCGGGCATATGAAGAAATATAGGGCAATGGAGAGTATGCAAACATTGCCAATATCCAACTCAAATATTATCACTGAGATAGAAAGACTCCATATCTGATAGTCAATGTCCTAATTTGTCGACTTTATGTCCTTTGCGACTAGTCCTATTAATTTATGCTTTTAGCTGCCTCGACTAGAGGCGTTCTATTCATATGGCAGGACTTTCGTGATGTCGATGATAAATTGTCGAATATACCTCTGTACCTGCTAAAAATGACTGAATTTTAAATTTAAGTTAATAAGGATATAAGCATGAGACTGTTTCTCTGGACTGCCCTGTACTCGCTACTTTTAAGCAGTGTGACTTGGGCGCACTCCATATCTAAGGATGCTTTTCATATTGGAATACTGCTGTACGACGATGCGCAAACTATTGATTATGCCGGCCCTTATGAAGTTTTTGGTCAGGCAAACTATCGCTTGACCACCATTTCTGAAAATGGCGAAACCATTACCTCAGCGATGGGATTGCAGGTGGTTCCAGATACCAGCTTTGATCAGGAGAGTCAATTTGATGCGGTAATTATCCCTGGGGGTGGCATCAATAAAGCGATGGAGAACCCAAAAATATTGCGGTGGATTAAGGAGCAGTCGGAGCAGGTACAATATGTTTTAACGGTATGTAACGGTGCCTTTATTCTGGCGAATACCGGGCTGCTTGATGGAAAGAAAGCAACCACTATTCGCGGAGCCTTTAATTCCTTTGAGAGCAGCTTCCCTGATATTGAGTTAGTTAAGGATAAAAAATTTGTAGATAACGGGCAGCTTATTACTACCGCAGGGTTATCGTCAGGAATAGATGGCGCTCTATACCTGGTGAGTAAGGTTGATACGATGGAGAAAGCCAAAAGTGTTGCTGCGAAGATAGAGTATCAGTGGCGGCCACAGGGTGGTTATATCCGGGGTATGATGGCAGACAGGATTATGCCTGACCTTGGTGACCTGCCTGGCTCTATTCAGTTTGTTTCAGAGGAGTATAGCTACGGTAGCCTGGAGGATTGGTATTCCGCATTTCAACTATCTGCAGATATAAATGCGGTAAAAAATTGGCTAAATGAGCAGATGATAGAGAAATCTAAATGGAAGAAGGATCTAAAGAAATCCAATGCTAATAGGTGGGTATATCATTCTATTGATGAGCATGCTGAGTTCCAGGTTGATTTTGTTTCCCCCTCTAAATCCCAGCCCTGGGTGATTAAGTTAAGCATACTTGCTCAGCCATCGTAGACTGGCATCTAAGTGCGATAGAGGGGGGCGAGGAGTTGCGGTTGGACCAGATATTGTAAATTCGGTTTTTGGCGTGAAGCGTGAGTCCGTATTTATCGTCGACGCACTCCCATTGCCTCAAAGTTTCCATAAATTAGAACAGCGGAAACATATTGCCCTTGGGATCGTCTGATTCCACATATCGTTTGCAGCGCCATAAGGTCATTTTTGAGTTGCATTGTGCGGGCACTTCATTGCGGCGGTAGCATATTTGGTACGGCCTCTCAATCCTCCATCCTTTTCGTACATTTTTGTAGGTCTGATAGTTTGTGAATGATGGGTTCTTTCCTCCTGTGACTTGCACTTCACAAATACTGTCCCAGTTTTCCAACGTGACTCCAACAGAAGAAGCAAGGGAATAAGTGGGTATTAAGCACAACGAAAAGAGGAGGAGGGCCGCTTTCACAATCGTCTTTCCTACTTGGTTTTCCGCCACTCAGATTAAAACACTGGCAATTTTAGTGTTGTAAATCTTCAGCGGCGAATAGATTGTGGGCTATTTATTTCCAGCTAATGAAATTGAAACCAGTCAGTCATATTTAATTGCAAGGGTGAGTATCAACTCCGTAATTTAGGTTCTTGTTTTTGTGCGCGATTCGTTATCAAGACCTCCATATCATTTTACAGCATTCCATTTTAAGAACGGTTTTATCGATTTGCTTTTGGTAAATTCCAAAAACTGCTTACTAAATGCAAAGTGGTTCTGCCATGGCCACAAAAATCAGTTATTTTAGCAGCGGCGAAGGACGCGTTGTATTCCTTCTGGCACTAAAGGCTCGGTGATTAGCTCCACTTTGCTTATTGACTTAAAAGGTAGTTGACTTATAGCGGTTCGCCTCAGCTCGAGGAATTGGCCCTGGAATAAAGATTACGGTTACATTGATTGAGAAGGGTGATGCAAGGAAAAGCCCAAGCTTTGGACGGACAATATAATATCCGTTTTAAGTGTGCTCGGAATATTTCAAATCTAGTCAAGGCTGAAAGTGAGCGGCATGGCCTTTCTGATCAATTTCAAAATTGGTGCGAATAATTTACTCGAATTAACCCTTAGACTAATAAGGGACATTTGACCGCGTATTTTTAACCTACGAAAAATATTAGATTTAACATTATGATTGAACACATTTAGCTACAATAGCGTATCTGACTAAATGAGCTTTGTTTCATAACTGAACCTAACTGCCTAATTAAACACAAATGCAATAGGAGTACTAAAAATGCACCATAATCGGCCAGTAGACAGCCAAGTTTTATACAAACCCTTCTATCAAAAGAGAATAAGTGACTTTTCTTGATGTGCGGGTAATATCTGCGACATCCTGATAATAGAAGTCTATTAGATACTTTCAAATGAGGGTTGAAAAGTCACTGGAGCTGTGATGGGGAGGCAGCATATGAAACCGGCAGTAATCACCAGCAGATCTTTGGGTGAGAAATTAAGTCATCGCCGCTCCGCAGGAATCGCCTATCGATCTGACAATATGCTTAGAAGGCATATAAAAGAACGATAAGGTGAGACAGCTGTAGTAATTACAGAAGTTTTTTCTATTTATCATTAGATTCAATAAAGTAGAGGTTTAAAGCGGATTTTTATTCCGTTATATTGATCGATAGACACTCTATTAAGCGTTAGCGAACACCAGTGTCACAATATTATCTTTTCAAATGGGTGCATTTGTTATTTTTCTACGTCGCTGGCGCTCGACGTGTATTTGTAACAGTTAACTGGTCATCTGATCAGTCATCTTTGAATTAAACTCATGAAAAATTATCCATTGATTGATCAGTAATTTCTGGTTAGTATTTTCTATTCATTTATAAAAGCAATTTTAACAATAAAATAAATTAGAATTGTGGTCTAATCACATTCTCTACCACCACAATGAATGACATATTAACTTTAAACTCGTCCTCTATGTTTAAGATACTGTGCTTAAGTTGTATATTTATGATAGATGCTGCGGCGCAGGAACTGTCCAATCAAGATCAAAAATACGAAACCATTGTAGTTTATGGGGATAAGATTCAGCGCAGTTTTCTTGACACGACATCCAGTGTACAGGTGTTAAATAAGGATGTAATGGCTAATAGATCGGACCAAACGGCTCTGGATTTATTGCGATTTTCAGCTAATGTCAGTGCCTCTCCAGATGGAGAGGGTTTCTCTATTCGGGGTATAAAAAGTGGCGGGGTGACCACGGACGATGGAAGTGCCCTCTCAACGGTGGTTGTCGATGACATACCCGTAGTATATGGAATTAACAGTGATGGCCTGTCCGTATGGGATATAGAGCAGATTGAACTCTGGCGTGGACCACGGTCGACAATTCAGGGACGCAATACCCTTGCAGGGGCCTTGATATTACATTCAAAAGATCCAACCAATCAGGCCGAGGGCGCAGCTCGTGTAAAAGTAGGGGGGTACAACACCCATCAGTTAGCGGTAATGCAAAACACACCTCTTTTGGAAGACGAATTAGCATTGCGTATTGCAATGGAAGAACGTTACACGGATGGTTTTCTAAAAAATACCACCCGAAATGAAGAGGACTGGGATCGTCGCGAGTCAAAACTGATTCGCACGAAATTAAGCTATAAACCCAAAGACTGGCCCAGGCTCTCCGCACTACTGAGCTTAATGCACTCACAGCAGGAATATGGAGATGACCGTGTGCGTAGCGCAGATCCGTTTTTGCGCCAGGCAGATGATAATTTTCGTGCATTCAGGGATTATAAACGTACCGGTATCAGTGCAAAAATCGATCTAGAATTAAATGGTGGCTGGATAGCCAGAAGTATCACAGGCTACTCTGACCTCGATAAGGTATATAAGTTTGATGCGGACTTTGGCCCTACACCCCAAGGTGCGGCAAATTGGCCAGAATTTGAGCAAAGTGTAAATCAGGAAGTTCATTTTCAATACCAGGATGACTCTTTCCAGGCGATTACCGGGATCTATTTTAGCCGTGCAGATGTGGATCAACAAAAGATTTCCGAGCAACCTTTCCTGGCATCGCAGGTGGGTTTGGGGGATTTAGCATCACTAATCCCCTATCTAACAATAGATTTGAATTTAGCACTTAAACGTGAAACAGAGGCGGCTGCATGGTTTGGACATATCGACTATGCGTTATCTGATAACTGGTCGATTCAGACAGGGTTGCGATGGGATTATCATCAGTCAAAACGACATATTGACAATCAGTTTAATATACTGACAGATGTTGATGCGCTTGTAGATGGCAAAACCATAGAATTTCAAAATAGAGTAGTTACGATTAATTCATTGACGAAACCATTTATTTTGAGCGCATTGGGGTTACCTTATCAGAGCTTTAACGAGGCATCTTTAAACTTCTCCAGGCAGGCATCAACCGATCTTCTCGGCAATGAGCAAGATAATGTTTGGTTGCCGAAATTGGCTCTGATTTATCACGATAATGAATGGAGTACTGGATTAAGTTATACCAAAGGATATCGGCGCAGCGGAGTTTCCGTTAACATTGTACGCGGTAGCATAAGTCAGTATGAGCCCGAATTTACTGATAATTTTGAACTATTCTATCGCGCACAATGGCGGGATCAGAGCATTGGATTAAATGCTAATCTATTTTATGTACGATGGCGTGACCAGCAGGTGTTAACACGGCTCTCAGATAACGAATATGATAGTCAGGTTGAAAACGCCGGTCGCTCTCACTTGAAAGGGGGGGAACTGGAATTTCAGTTTAGGCCAAAATCATGGCCAGAATTTTCTGCCTGGGGAAGTATTGGCTATGTTAAAACGGGGTTTGAGCGTTTTAAGGATTCCATGGGTACAGATTACCAGGGCAATGAGTTTCCGGAAGCGCCTCGCCTCAGTACTGCTTTAGGTTTGGAGTATCGAAGTTCTAACGGCTTTATCATTGAAACTGATATAAGCTATCGCAGCTATGGTTATGCTGGCGTGGCGAATGAATTACGTTCGGATAGCCGTGCAATTGTAGGACTTGTTTTTGGTGTTGATAAGCCGAACTGGGCTATTAATTTATCGATACAAAATCTATTTGATCGAGAGTATATATCGCGTCCCAATGTTTGGGGAGATGCCTTTTATGCCACTAGAGTCGGAGAACCCAGGGTAGTGAGCATAAATAGTGAATATCGCTGGTAAAGCAAAAATGCGCACTATAGGCTTCACAAGGGGTAATATTATCGGTATTAACCCGATAATATTATTTGAAGTGCTAGTAGTACAGCTCAAGGGAAGACGTTTATTAGACTCTGATCAATCTAAATCGCAAAGGTTTACAAAAAAATCGACGGGAAGGAAGGATCAGTTTTCTTATAGAGCTAAGTATCCAAAGAGATCTTCGTATAGACTAAAATATTTTTTACTGTCTCTATTTTTGTTGACCAACAGTTATACTGAATATGCTCATGCGAGTGCTGCCCAAAAGATTGATGAAGTTGGGCTGAAATATGATATGGAGTGTGTCAAAATATCGAGCCTGGATCAGCCATTAAACCTGCACCCATATCTATACCATCATGAGGATGCGAGCCGCAGTCTTAAGGCCCCATGGAATGATAGAACGCTACCCTTTAAACGCGTTAACTCTCAAGAGTTCCATCATCGGTTTGATCAGATTGATAGTGATCACTGGGTAAAATTTTGCCTCACTAATGAAACTGAAGTGATTCAGGAATTCATAGTGACCTTTGGTCCAGCAATGATATCAGAGGTTGACTTTCATCCCCTTCAGGACAACCAGCCAGCCTTCTATACGGGTCATAGAAAACCCTACGATACAAGAGACCTGAGAGATCCAGCTTATAGTTTTAAATTGGTTGTGAGACCAGGTGAAACCTCATACTATTTTGTCAGGTTGTTTCTCGAGCGTTCATTTTTTTTTACTACTTTATGGGACTTGCATAGCTATCTGGATTTTAAAGCTGAGTTCGATGGTATGTGGGGAATATTCTTCGGTATATTTCTAGCTTTAGCTCTCTATAATACGATTTTATTTATTGCCATTCCTCAAAAGTCAGTATTGCTCTATATATTATTTAGCTCCAGCTTGTTTTTTTTAATGGCATCTTTTGATGGGAGGATTTCAGAGTATATATTGCCTAACCATCCCTCCCTGCTATATTGGTTGGAGATGTTTCTCTATTATATTACTAATTTCCTCGGCATGCTTTTTTTGCGCACCTTTCTTAATTTATACAAATATCCATGGCTTGATAAAATTGGATGGTTGGCTGCGATAGTATTTTCTGTATGGGTGATATTGACTGCAATTACAGACCATAAACAATTAATTGTCGTAAGCTCCATATATGCGATATTTGGTATAATTTACGCTTTGAGCGCGGGTTTTTATACGCTATTTAAGGGCGCATTGGAAGCGAGGTATTACCTAACTGCGCAAGTTCCACTCATTATAACAGTGGCTGATCGAACGCTTTATAATATGGACATAACGTCTTTTTATATTGTGCCCTTTCGACCAGAAGCTGGACTTTGTTGTTCTATGATTTTGCTGGCATTCGGTGTGGGCCGTATGATTTTTCATGATAAGGAACTGGCGCAAAAAGAAGCTATACGGCAGGCCGAAATTAGCAATCGATTGAAGAGTAATTATAATACGCAGCTGGAAAAAGAAATTGAAGAAAATACGACTGAAATTCGTGCGATGAATTCCAGTTTAGAGCGTCAGGCAAAACAGCTAGTGGAACTGGATAATATAAAATCCAACTTCTTCGCCAATATCAGTCATGAATTCAGAACGCCGCTGACTCTGATTCAAGGTCCTTTAAAAGGACTGTTGGAAAAGGAGGGTTTTAAGGAAAAAGCGGTCGTTGCCGGTGCTATCCGCAATTCTCAACAACTGCAACGGTTGATTGATCAGATTTTGATGCTGAGCCAATTTGATAATAGCAGTGTTCGACTTCAGACCAGTAAATATGATTTAGTTGAAGAACTGCGTTTTCAGACATCTCAGTTTTTAAGTCTGGCACAGAGAGAACATATAACCCTAAGCTTTACCAGTTTAGAGGATAATCTGGAAGTCTACTTCGATTATGACAAGCTCCAGATGATCATTAATAATTTATTGAGTAATGCGATAAAATTCACTCCAGAAAAGGGCGAAGTTCGTGTTGAGCTATCTCGGTTTCCTTCTGGATCTGCTTGGATCGATCCATCAGAAGAGGATTATCCGACAGATCGTTATGCTCAGATTGTCATAGAAGATACCGGGCGAGGAATTCCATCGCGAGATTTACCCCATATCTTTGATCGCTATTTTCAGTCATCCGATCCATCTTTCAGTAAAAAAGTCTATCCGGGGTCTGGTATCGGCCTGGCGTTGGTTAAGGAATTGATTGATTTGCATATCGGTCAAATTGATGTGAATAGCACTCAAGGGCAGGGAACCAAGTTTACGATATTACTTCCCCTAGGCCGCACTCATTTACATACTTCTGAAATCGTTGCTACAGAGGACGAAGCTAAAGATCATGACCTTTCCAATTGGGCACCTGTAAATGATCAACTCATTTTGAACGATCATAAGGACAACAAAGTTCTTATTGTCGATGACAACCGTGATATGCGCGATTACCTCAGGAGCCTATTGCAAGATGAATATGAAGTTATAGAGGCGTGTGATGGCTTCGATGCAGAAATAATGATGGAGCAACATTGCCCTTCCATTGTCGTCACTGATCTTATGATGCCTGAGCGAGATGGCTTAGCGTTTATTCGTTCGATTAAAGCTAATGACAAGTTTATCGCAACCCCGATAATTATGCTCACTGCCAAGGCGAGTCAGGAAGACAAGTTAATAGGGCTAAAGGCTGCGGCTGATGACTACTTAGCTAAACCTTTTGACGCGCAGGAGTTAAAACTACGACTTCAAAACCTGCTACAAAAGAGACAACAAATGCGGGCTTTCTATGGCGAAAGTGAAAATACACGCCATACAAACCCCTCCACCGACTTTTATGACATTGGGACCGAAAAGGCAGATGAATCAACCTCAGAAGTTGGGGTGATTCAAAAGATGCGTGCAATAGTTGAGGCTAATATTGGGGATGAAAATTTTGGTGTTGAGCAATTAAGTAAAGCGATGTTTATCAGCACTGCAACATTGCGTCGCCGATTGGCCCAAGCCTCTGGCTTCACGCCATCAGGTTTTATCCGTCAATGTCGTCTGGAGAAAGCACGTCAGCTTTCCTTAGAGGGTAATATCAGAACTATCTCAGAGCTGGCCTATTCAGTTGGCTTTAGCCATGCTGGCTACTTTTCACGCATCTATAAGAAAACGTTTAATGAACTGCCATTAGTGAATGTACAAGTAGTGAATAAGACCGAAGAAATGATTTAGGCCTTATGAAATCTTTCTGTGTGTTAATTTCACTTTAAGGTTAAATAAGGTCGGCGAGTGTCTAAATCTAAATGGGAGTGTCCATACATAAGCTAGCCTAATTAATTAGAGGGGCGTATAAAGTATGAATGATTGGTAATGGGAGTGATCACTTTATAGGCCAAATTAAATCCGTATCAGCGTATGGTGTGTTATATATTTAATCTCACTTTCTATACTAAAAAGGGGGAGGGAAAGAATACACTGTGCTATGAGGCATGGATGCCGATTACGAGCTTACAAGGATGTGTTCACAGCGTGTCACGAGTGCAGTGTATTCTTTCCTTCTGACCCAGTAGTAAATATTTATCAGAATCAATTCCCTACCTAGATATCCCTTTCAAACTGATTAAAAAGTAAGCATGGCAAGCTGCTAGAGTATAGTGATTTTCGATTAACAGATAACCATTCACAACAGAGTCTTCCGTGGGTGTTAGTCGAACATTCTTGATAACTGATGGCAGCTAAGCCGGCTTGCATCTGATCAGACATGTAAAATAGGTTGATCTTACTCGGCCACGCCCTGATCCCATTGTAGCACTGGCACTGAACAATCAAATATTGTCACTCACGCATCAAATCTAAGAATAGTGCTTTTTACACCGATTTTTGGTTTCTATAATCCACATCACATCGATAGAACAGGCGATTTGATTGAAAGATAGACCAAACGGTACAACTTAATGTCGTAATCATTACTCAGATCTAAGTGACTATATAGCAACCAGTTCCACCTCAAATAGAGGAACAGTGAGAGAGAGGAAAGTCAAACAGTCTTTAATAACCCTGAGACTTAAACCCCAAGTTTTAGGAACCGAGAATGACATTTAAATGGTGAGATATGCTCGATTTAATCGTGCCCTAATGAATTGGTACGGTTGTTTAAGTCAGCGGCTAGAATATTAAAGCCGTTAACAAATGTATTACTTGCATAACCGTGACACGATATTTAATAAAAAGAGGGAAGGAAAGAATACACAGCGCTCGGGACCGTATGTGGCATGGTTGCTGATTATGAGCTTACAAGGATGTATTCACTGCGCGCCTTTAGTGCACTGTATTATTTCCCTCTGATCCAGTAGTAAGTAATGATATGAGCCCATTTAGCAAGTGGTTGAATGGAACAATATCCAATAAATGGTAAGTATAAAAGATACAAGTAAAAACGGACAGCAAGAATTCCGTTTATCCATGGGATTTTAAGAGGTGTAGATACTAACTACGGGATTAAAGAGATATGTTTATAGTATATCTTGATAGAGATGTGTTCTTTACTATACAACATGATAATAGAACACACATCCAATTTAGCTTATTAGAGCATTGTAAACACACGAAACATAATAATATGTGTGAGATTTATGTTTAGGAGATATCCCATGCAGCGTATACTAATAATGGATAGCTGTGATTCAAACCTTAGTCATATATCTGAGATATTGAAAGCTGCATTAGAGAATGTTGAGCTTATACAAGCAAAGACATTGTTGGACGGGGTTAAAAATATCTCTAATCAATACTTTAGTTTGGTGTTACTTAACCTTAACTTTCCAGATGGTTCGGGATTTAAGTTAATTGGGGAGATAAAATCCAATTATCCACAAACACATTGTATAGTAACAACTCTATTTAGTGATCATAACAATATCTTCTCGGCTCTATCTGCCGGGGCTTATGGCTATATATTGCTGAATGAGTCTTTTCAACATTTAGTTGAGCATGTTCAAGGTATCCCGCGTGGAGTTCCGCCTCTGTCCCCGACTGTAGCTAGGATAATAATAAAATATTTTAAATCGCGAAGTGAGATAAAAGATCACGAAAATACCGAGATATGTATGCTTACACGACGGGAGCGGGATGTATTGCAATTGCTGTCTGAAGGGTGTAGCAGGAAAAAAATTGCAACGAATATCAATGTATCAGTTCATACTGCAGCGGACTATTTAAAGTCCATTTACCGAAAACTGGATGTATCCTCCAGCGCCGAGGCCACAAGAAAAGCCATAAAAACAGGCCTGGTTCAATAAATAACTGCATATTGTGATATAAATTAATTTAACACTAAAATTATTATGGCTTCTTATAAAAATGTAATTTCTTTGTTGTTAAATGCCCTGATTTTCTTTGGCATATTGATTGCTGCTGATTGTAATCTTGATACTTCTCTATTTCATTTTTTATTGCCTGTATTGATCGGGCTGCTACTACTAAACGCTGTCTATTACCACTATTACTATTCAACAAATAAAAATATTAACGAAGCTATTGTGACACACGTTGCAAAATATCTTCCAGATTTTGTGCAAAAACTCACGGAATGCAAAACGAGTGATGATTGTACGAAAAAGTGGAAATTGTTTTTACAAGCTATTTACAGTCCCGTTTCGATTGAAACAGTAGAAGATTTTACGTCTGAAGTAGGCTTAAACCAGCGTGATTCAACCCTGGTTGTTCCCGCCTTGAAAGATCACTATGTACTAAAGCTAAAATACCCTGATTCAGACAGGCGCACCTTTAGTAACGTTGATGTTACCATGATAAAGCTGCTACTGAAATTACTGAAAAATATAGTCGCGTTAAAAAATGAATCGAGTCTTCGCATATGTCATGAAAGAGAACGAATTATGCGTGACTTACATGATGATGTGGCCGCTCGATTATTAACGATAGTGCATAGTCAAAGCCTTACTAATAGTATTGAAAATGCTCAGATAGCTTTAAAATCCCTGAGGGAAGTTATCTATAGTATAGACTGTGGGCATATTGCGCATCTCAGCGACATGCTTAGTGACTGTGTGGAAGAGCTGACAATCAGGCTACGAAGTGCCAATATTATTGTAGAAATCCATGGCCAAAAGATACCAGCGCACATAGAGTTAAGTAACAGAGAAAATATTAATTTAAAGAGAATTCTCTCCGAGGCCACCTCAAATATAATCCGGCATGCATCTGCTTCTCACGCACGCATTGAGTATTTTATAAAAAATGACATGTTAAATATTAATATGTCAGACAATGGCAAACAAAACGAGCTGGATCAATGGATACCTGGTAAGGGACTCGTCAATATTCGCAAGAGATCAGCTGAAATTAACGCTCAATTATCTTGGCACAAATCTAAATTTTGGCAAAAAGGAACCTGTTTTAGTTTAACCCTTCCATTGAATATTGCGACCTAGCCAATATAACATTAAATTAAAAAATATACAAGGACAAAAAATGAGGGCAGGATTAATTTTAGAAGATCACAGTCCAACACGAAAACTATTATTTGATATAATGAAAACTGCATTTAATGAAATAAATTTATTACAGGCAGTTACAATTTCTCAGGCCAAAAAACAAGTCAAAGCCAAGGGTCCAGATATTGCTGTAGTTGATATCAACCTGCCAGATGGATCTGGACTTGAGTTCGTAAAATATATAACAGAAACTTACTCTGAAACTTACTGCATAGTAACATCCGTACTGGATGATGAGCGTAGTATCATTGGTGCCCTGGAGGCTGGAGCCAAGGGCTATATTCTAAAGGATGAAAGCCGCGATAATCTCTTAAAACATTTTAAGGATATCAATAAAGGCAAGCCTCCGTTATCACCGGCAGTCTGTCGAAAGCTAGTACGCTGGTTTAACAATAATAACCTCCCTATTTTCTATCCTACCTGAATACCCCCTAAATGTGGGGTATTAATTACGTAAACCAGCATTACAATAAGATCTAGTAATATTAGTTATTGGCTATAGTTTCAGGAAAGGTTACTAATGTCTAAATACTTTCTGTCCATTTGAAAGCATAAAACACAAATATCAATTTTATAAAGAAAAGTATAACATAATGAATGATACTCCTGTTGCAGAAATCTCTGGCGTTTTAGCTGACACCAATACTTCAATGAATGATCTAATAGCATTATCAAATGATGCCTCAAATCCAGATTTGTATATCGAATATAATGAAATTATAAATGAGATGATCATTTATAGTACGCTGAACTGTTTTACGATTGCAGGAGGGGATGAATCAAAGCTCAATGAAGAATATGTATATTCTATTCCTGAAACAATTAACAACCTTACGATATATGCGTTAAATCTCGAGATACTGGGAAATATAAAGTTATCTTCCGCAAAAAAAATAAAAATCTTTTGTAAAAATATAATTGTACCCAAAGATAGCAAAGCAGTAATTGATATTACACCAGATATAGAAGGCGACATTCAGGAAGTTAAAAAGCTAAAGAAAAGCTTTAATGTTTTATTAGAAAATAAAGTTAAAGATGGTAAAGCAATAATAGATGGAAGTAATGGAAAAAATGGCGATGACATTATCAGGGATAGTAATTTAAAGAAAAAGTATAGTTTTAACACGAAAAAAGGTAAAACTTTTAGTGGTCGAGGAGAGAATGCAGGAGATATTGCTATCTATAGCGATAAAATAGATTTAGAAAGCACGTTGCTTGTCAAAGCGGAGGGGAGCATAGGGTATCCAGGATTCGATGGACAAGATGGTGCTACCGGAGACTATGGTGATAAAGAGGAATGTAAAGTACATGAAAAAGTTATCAATATTAAATATGGAATACGTCGGTATTCGGTAGTACAAACTAAGGCACCTACTCGTGGATATCCTGGTGGTGCCGGTGGTTGTGGTGGTACTGGGGGGACAGGCGGCAATGGTGGCAATGTAAAGATTATGTGGAACACGATTGAAAACCGAAACAATCTTATTGTCAATGTCGCGGGCGGTTCTCCTGGTGAAATTGGAACCCCAGGTAAAGGAGGTAACGGTGGCCAAGGCGGTTTATATCATACCGGTAGGAATGGCATGACCGTTTTGTTTGATCCTAAAAGTGGTAATCGAGCGAAAAATGGCCCTATTGGTCCGAAGGGGGAGCATGCCTATCCTGGAGAGAATGGAAAAGATGGAAGCCTTACTCTACGAGCTAATTCGGATAGAAGTCAGTTTGGGGAAATGGCAGATGTACTTTTTATGCAAAAAGTACTACAAAAAATAAAATATCGGTATGCTTTATGTGATCCTTTATTGCTGAACATGGAAAGTTCAAAAATAGCTAAAAATAAATTGTGGGTAGATGTAGGTGAACACCTTAACTGGTTTAGTGAAGTTCTCGGTAGATTTACTGGAGGCGAATCAGGAGTTAAAGAAGCATATAACCATTTATTACATGAAGCCAGTTCGTTAAATATTAATCATAAAAAGAATATCTCGCTTTATGGCGATAAGTCGAATGAAGTATCACGTATAAGGCTAGAATTATTAAGAAATAATTTTGAAAAAAATGAAAGACATCGACAAGATATGGAGCGCCGCTATCTTGGACTGGTTACTGAATATAAAAAAAATAAGGAGGTACAATATGAAAAAGATAGAGATGAAGAGGTTTTTAAAAATAAGGTAAATGCTTATAGTGAAATTATTGATGACTATTTCAAAAAACTTGATGATCAAGAAGTTTTAGTAGAGAAAACATTTAAAGAATTACAGGCGGCCATTAACATTCTTAAAGATGTAGAAATGGAAATTGGAAAAGCTATTGAAGCTTCATTTAATTTTTCTCTAGATAAACTATGCAAAGGTCTAGAAATGCTCGCCTTTACCGGTATCACTGGTGGGGCAGGAGCCGCAATGTTTGGTATTCAGGCTGCCAATATTATTAATACCGGTGTTAGTACAATTAAGGATAAATCAGGTCGAGATATACCTAAAAACTATGTTATTGGTACGGTGAAGCAGTATAGTATTGACATACTGAAAAATGCTATCAGTGATGTTACAAATTATGATGGTAGCTATGACCGGGGAAATATAACCGCAATACTGACTGATGTAACGGCCATAGATCAAGAGATAGAAAATATTAAGGGCAGTCTTTCGGATAATGAACACATTGTGACACAAGCAAAAAAAGCACTCTCCGTCGTCGTCGATAAATGTAAATCTCATAGCCGGGAGATTGTTACCTATAATGCTTATCTCGCTAATTTTAACGATCTTTTTAAGGAGAGGGATGATGCAGAAGAAATATTGGAAAAATTAGAAGCTAAACCCGATCAAGTTACACCATATGAGAATAGTGTTGTTACAGAATACACCTTTATATATCAAAGCATGGTGCAACGCTGCCTAAGAGATTTGTATCGTATAAATAGAAAGTACTATTACCTTACCTTTAATAATTTTTTGGGGGAAGCACTGATTGATGCTGAGAATGATAACTTTCTGTATGGAGGCACTGAAACTCAGAAGAGTTTTACCGAACTGGTCGATATCTATGAAAGAATAATAGAAAAGAATTTTTCATCGGATGCCAAGGAGAGTAGAGATTTCCACCCGATATGCCGCCAAAATGAGAGAAGTTTAATACACATTAGTATTAATGAATACCAGCATCCAGAATTACTGAAGGAATTTAAGGAAACGGGAAAGATTACATTTAAGACAATATCTGAAAATAGACAGGCGGCCGAGAATGAAGTGGTGGTTAAAAATACAAAAAACAAATATAACATCCGAATTTCACATATTATCCCTAGGATAATTGGTGCTAGTTGTCACTCTGCAGATGGCGGTTTTATCAATATAAAGATTAAACATAATGGTCATAGTACTTTTGAATCTGTACCTAAGTTATTTACCAGCAATGATTATACATTTAAGCATCCACCTGTGGAGGCACAGTTGGATCACCCTCAAGATGTAAAAAGAGAAGGAAATACTGATGACGACCTAGGTAGAGGTCAGATGGGGCAGCTTGATGGTGCAGCGCACGATCCTGTTGGCCTCTATGCAAACTGGACTATAGAGGTTGAGAGCGGCGAAGATCCAGATGCGGAAAACTTTCTATTAGATCTTTCCGAAGTCACCGATTTAAAGATAAATTTTAGAGGATTTGCCATGTTAATGAATGGATAATTTATTCAATAATTGGTTGCCCATAAATACATTGAAGCGGCCATACTATATTGATAGTTTACCTAAGTTTTAATACCTACTTCCGATAACAATCAAACCTAAAATGAGGAAATAATGATGAACATACCAACATTAGATTTTAACAATAAATTCCGAGACGAAGCTAAAAGATTTTGGGGGGATCTACAGAATAATCCATACATAACTCTATATTACCATGTCTATAGTATGGAGCTGCTAAAAGAGTTCGGACCATCCGATGAGCGGTATGAAGATCAGCTTCAGTCTGTTATTAAAGATACGCTAAAATATAACACCACCCTGGATGCAATTAGTGAGACATTTACTGAAACTGTCGAAAATGATATCAGTTTTTGGCGAGGACGTTATTGGTTACACGGTAGCGGGGATGAGCGATACCTTTTAAACATTGCTAAAGACAAGCGCGGAAATATAACACTCTTTTGCAATGAAGTCATACCAAAATCCAACTGGGTATTTGAGAATAATATATTAAGGTTTAACGGTGAAAAAATTTCTGGAAATCTGGTATTTGAACTGCCGGGGAGAAATGTGATAGAACAATTGGATATTGATGCATTTTGGGAAATGCTTAATGAGAAAAAATGCCGGTTACCCAAGTGTAACGGCAACATAAAAATCGAGAACGATAGAGAATTAAATGTTTTTGGTAAAAAGGATACTTATAGCCGAGAAGGCGCACTGAATGAGTTTAGATCGGACTCTCCGGAATTTTGGTCCGGAATCTATGATTTAAAATTTACTGACAAAAAAACTGATGAAGTAATAGAGCTTACTTTTGTTGGCTGTGAAATTAGTGGAGATAACGAAATACATATTGCAGTTAATGGTCGGGTAATAGACGGTGCAGTATACTATAATAATATCGTATTGTTTAAATATGACAGCAATGATATATTTCTTAAGTTTAAAAAAACACATGATAACCTTATAAAAATATCCGGTTACTGGAAGAATGGTAACGTAGAACGTTATATTTATGGCTCTCAAACAGAGAGCTTTAGTTATCAATTTGACAAGAAAAACAGTCCAGTCAACAAATTTTTTGAATTAGCATCTGAGTCGCTGACAATTAATACAACTCAAGAAGATTTTAACAATCATGAATTTTCTATCGGAGGTAGATTTAGCTCATTCCAGCTGAAGTCTAATGCAGGGGCTGATGAATACAGTTGGTCAAGAGTCGAAGGAGAGTTACCCGAAGGACTTTACCTCATGTCTGATGGGTTAATATCTGGAGGTATAGTCGAATCCGCTGGCGCAGGAGATTATAGTGTTAAATTTGGCATAAAACGGAAGAATGATATTGATGATAGTAATTTTATAGTAGAGAAAAAATTTGTAATTAAAGTAAGAGAAAAACTCAGCATTAAGGATCAAGAACTAATTTTTGAAATCCAGGAGAACGTCAATTATCAGTTTCAACTATTAGGCGCCGACAATGATCAGGAAATTAAATGGAGTTGGAAAGAAAACAGTGGAACATTAATAGATAATAATGAGTTGACAACTAACGTCATTCACGGTCTTACCTTGAATGATGAAGAGGGGAGAATCACCGGTACCATTTTAGGGGATCCAGGGCAATATCAGGTTGATGTTGCTGTTAAAAATGGCCCTAGAAACGTGAATAATATATTTGATTTAAAAATCACAACAATTACGCTTACGATACCGGAAATAATAGGTATAATTTCAGGGAGTGTTTTAGCTACAATTCTTACCGCAGCGGGACTTGGATTTACTATATACCAATATAGAAAACAGAACAATATAGATAATGGTAAGTACAACCTATATAAATTTGAATCAACAAGACGAATGACAAATTTACAAGATGATTTTTTTACTGAAGAGGGTATGGATGGCACTTATATAGATGTGTTAGAGGGTGCATTTCTTACCATAGATCATGCGAGGAAGTTTGTGAAGCATAATCATCATGCATATGATGAGGTTTCGAAAATGCACAATGCAGAGAAGAATAGATTTATAAAATGGTATAAAAATCGTAAGGCTGATCTGAAAGAACGGATAACTCAGGCGGAAGAAAAAGACGCTACAGACGCTGTTGATAAATTAAATAATGCAAAGAAGGAATTAAAAAGATTTAAAGAAAGTTACTTGAATGACCAAGAAAATTTAGATGATATAGAATCCGCGAGCGAATCAGTAAGCGAATCAGTAAGCGAATCAGTAAGCGAATCAGTAAGCGAATCAGTAAGCGAGTAAGAGACTATTTTGTAACTAGAAAGCACCCATATAAAAGAAGTAACGGTTTTAATTTGTTCCAAATCATGCACATTGGGTTCAATTTTTATCCAAAATCAATCGGATTTAATTGTAGGTAGCTAAATTAAAATTGTGAAATTAATACTAGCTAAATAGATTAAGACTAGGGCAACTTGCATGAAGGCGTAACTCAACATGAGAATATATATAGAATTTTATAAGTTTTTTTGATAAAACATACAGTTAATCAAGTGAGAGAGGCTAAATTATACAGATATAAGATTTTTAAAATGTAAACTTCAATCTGCTGGTTGATTTTTAAATTTTCCAGCAGTTTTAATCAATGGATTATTGCTCAGTAATGAATTAAGGGGTGAACTACTGTTGACCATAGAAGTTTGATAAAAGTTTTAAGAAATATAATAACGCATAAAATCTCCTAAGCATTATAAAGAAATCTTATATTTAGATTAGTATATATAGCCTATCAATCTTTGACTATTTCAGTTTTAATTTTCTGTTGAATTGTTTTAGGTGTTAGTGATTTATTAAAGATAGAAATTTGGAATTAACGATTATGACGATATCAAAAACCAGATTTAAACAAAGTATTTTCGTTTCACCTAGGGGGAATGACCAGGGTAATGACGGATCGAGAGAATATCCGGTGAGGACCGTCTCAAGGGCGATGGTGATTGCAGCAGAACGTGATTTTCAAGATGTCGTTATTGAAAAAGGAAGATATTACGAAGAAAATTTAAAAATAATTCCAGGCATTAATATATGGGGAAGTTTTGATGATTTTGATGATTCTAAAGGTCACTTTAACTATAACATTGTCCCTGGTTGGTCAAAGAAAATTAAAAGTCGAAACTTGGGCGATTATCGTAGATATACCCTTATTATAACTGATGATCTTCAATTGGATCAGGTTGATAAAGAAACGTCGTTAAATAATATCATCTTTCAGGGGATGAATTATGATAGTGCCCTTTCTCTGGATCAGCTTGGGGATGGTGTATATGGTGTTGGATATACACTTTCTGAAGACTCTAAGCTTGATAAGCTAAGCTTCCACAATATCATGCTGATAGCCAATTGCATTCATGTATCGCTAAACGGCGATAATACTTGTTCGGGTGAGTGTTGGGAGTCGGCTGTTCAATCTATTGGGAAAGCAATAGAAATTGGCCAGTCTAAAGGAATTTTCGATATCCTTATAGAGGCAGGTATTTACAAGGAGTCGATGGAGTTTATTCAGGGTATAAACCTTTGGGGTAGCTATTGTAAAGTGCAGAAAACAAGAGAACGACGATCGGTCGAACTTACGTATGAAACTATCGCGAATGCAAATAGAAATTTAGACAAATATACGACGCACACCGTTATTCAGTGTTCCTCATACCAGCCAACCAATACAGAGCAATTGACGGTACTTAGTAATATTGTCATTGTTTCGGATAAAGTTGATAGGAGAATAAAGGTAGCGGATTATGATCACGGCATATATGGCGTTTTAATCAGCCCCAAGAAGCCCGAAAGCCTCAATAGATTGCGATTGCAAAATGTCAGTTGGATAACGCGCTGTATTCATGTTTCTGCAAAATATGGAAACGACAATGCTGCCGGTTGCCAAAAGGATCCGGTAGCAACGATTAAATGTGGAATGGAGTTGGCGAATAAATATGGCATCAAGAATATATTGTTAACTCGTGGAGAATATTCCGAAGATATAGATTTTACTGCAGGTGGTGTCAATCTGTGGGGGAGTTATGATGAGCAGTACTCATCCTTTTCTACACTTAGCGCTTCTCAGATTGCTTCTGCTAGTCGTAAGGTTCCTCAGGTGCTACTAAGAGGAAAAAAAGAAAGGGAGAAAAAAAATAATTATGTTAACAAGTATACGGTAATTAAAAACTATAAAGATAAAGTTGATAGAGTAAGGCAAACTTTTACACTGGCTAATATTATTATGGATGGTTGCCGGTTTGATCAATCGAAGGCTGAAAAATATGATCAAGGAGTTTATGGCGTTATTGAAAAATCCCCTCAATACTATAGGTTTGGTGCAGTTAGGCTTAAAAATGTAAGACTATTACCGCATGCGATTTATGTCCTATGCGATAAATTGAAGAATACTCTCGAAAAGAAATCTGATGGTGAAATAGGTACAATAAGCAACCCAGTTCGCACAATTTCAGAAGCGATTCTGTTGGCTGAAAAAAAGCACTATAAGGAAGTGCTGGTGTCCTATGGTAATTATAAAGAGACAGTCGCTGTTAAGCCAGGAGTTAATATATGGGGTAGTTTTTCTAGGGATTTCGATCGAGTCTATGGAATAGGTTATGAATTAATTAAGAGCCATAAATATGATCCCAGATATTATTCAGATGCGAATCATACCGTAATACAGGGTGAGCCTGAGGGGGACGCCGTGATTATTCCACAGGCAAAAACATCAACTGTATTAAGTAATATAGTATTTTTAGGTGTAAATATATCTTCTCTAGAGAAATCAAAGATTGAGCAAGCTAAGGAAGAAGACTTAAAAATTTCAGAGAAAAAAGATAGAGTCTATGATTTCGGTCAGGGCTGCTATGGTGTAAGTGTTGATGCGGATTCTGCTAATAGTAGCATAAAGTTATTTAATAGCAGAAAATATTGGGGCTTTAAAAATGTAAAATTTATTGTGCCTCCTATTTATGTTGATGGAAACTCTGAATCGGATGGAAATGGCACGCGTGGCAAACCGTATAAAAAGATTGGTCATGCAATTAAATACTATAATAAAACGAATAATGCTGCCTCTACCATCCTGGTGGCGACTGGTCTCTATGAAGAGCACGTACATATTCCTCCCGGTGTGCATATTACTGGTGGTTTTAGTAATAATTTTTCAGAATACAAATCTCTTCCTCTTGAATCGAGCAAACCCGATAAGCCCACTCTATTTTCCGAACATATAGACCCCGCTGACTATGATAAAGAATATACGGTAGTCATCAACCAGCATGAGCAATGGAATCCTACTATTACGGCCCATAATATTAATGAGTATACGAGTATTACCAATATGGTAGTGATCGGTCAGTCTACGACTAAAAAAAATCGAACAAGCTACGGTATTTGTATGTCTAATTCTGCGGATAAGAATAGCGAGCCCTACCTGCATCTGCAGGATATCAAGGTTCTGGCTCGGCCGGGAGTGACGCCTGATCAGGCACCTGACGGTGCAAATGGCACCAGACATGTTACGTGTGGGGGGGAGGGAGGAAAAGTGAACTCTTCTGATATCACAAATGATAACTGGGGCAAGTGGGAAGAAATCGTTAAAAAGTCATATATCCCCGCAAAAGGGGGGGATAATGGTAACAATGGCCATGGCGGCGGTGCAGGAGGAAGCGGCGCTCGTACTTTGGAACATAAAACTGAGAAATACCTTGCAGGATTAACTGGAAAGCCTGGTACAACTGGAGGTAACGGAAGTAGTGGCAAAGCCAGGTGCAGAAGCTTATTAGGCAGTATAGATACGTCGTCTACAAAGATCAGATGGAAAGGGGAGCCTGGCGAAAATGGGAAAGACGGTACGCCGGGCGGTGGTGGTGGTGGCGGTGGTGCCGGAGCATCATACTGTTGGAACGAGTGGTCACGACTTCTTTTAGAGTTCGGTGGCGAAGGAGGGAAAGGTGGAATGGGAGGCGGGGAAGGCTTTGGTGGCGCAGGAGGCAATTATGGAGGAGCGTCTATAGGAATCGCCCTCAAGAATATAGTAATTGCGGCAGACAATGTAGCAATTATTAAAAGCTCTGGAGGTCAGGGGGGCGCAGCCGGGAGCGGCGGTAAAGGAATGGAAGGCGAGAATGGAAAAGAAGGACAGAAGGGTACCATTTATTGGCATCCACGTTACAAAGACTGGGATTTAGAGTTATACACAGGGAAGGGCGGCAAAGGAGGTAAAGGAGGCGAGGGTGGCAATGGGGGCCCGGGTGCTGGGGGTACAGGAGGTGCCTCGATCGGAGTAGCTCTTATCGACAACGCCAGAATTGAGAAACAGGGTATTTTTCATGTGGCTGGGGGGGTACCGGGAAAAGGGGGGCACGGAGGAAAAGAAGGGAAGTATATCCGCGGTGACCATGGCTGCAATGCTGAAAGCGTCAATGAATACAAATTTTTCACGACGGATAAGAAATAGTTTTTAATGGATACCGAATTCTATTTAAGAAGCTATCCATCCATATATATTTTCTAAATACTGATAAGTTACAGGGTAATGCGGCATAAGGATAGTTTCACCATCGGCATATACATCGATCCGAAGTTTTGAATTATGCGTAGATTTTCGTATTGGGACCAGTATATCACTGCAAGATTAATTATTAAAAAGTAAGTCTAAAATTTTCAAAAATGTAATCAATTTATTGAATTGGAGCTAGCTAATGGAATCTGTAGCATTTGCCGGGGCAGCGTCAAATAGTATGCGCGATGAAGCAATACGTTTCTGGAGTGATTTGCAAAATAATCATGTTGTTTCGATGTTCTTTTCGGCGCATGTATTTCATCTTTCTAAACAATATCGTGATTCTAATTATCCAGAAGAGTTTAGGGATGATCTTGACCGTATGCTCCGTGAGGATTTAGGTTATACGACTACCTATGACGAGATATTGGCAGTGCGAGATGATGCTATAGAAAACGAACCAGGCTATTGGCGAGGATGCTACTGGCTGTTTGATGAGCATGGTAATTATAATATATTGTGGCTTGTACAAGGGGCTAACAACAAAGTAAAAGTGTATTATAGATCTGCGGATGATCTAGGAGAAAATATTGATTTAAAAAATGGAGCGGAAGAGATTGTTGAATTTTCATTTGAAAGTCGTACCCTAAGATTTAGAAGTAAGGACGCCCATGTAGAACTGCACTTTTCCACTCCTTTTTTAGATAAAATTGATGAGATGGATGTTGGGGATATTCTGTCTCTATCAGAATCTGGAGTGTCAATAGCTGTGAGATGTAGCGGGAGAATTACAGTTAATGATACAGATATCCTGATTGTTGATGGAAAAAAAGACGTCTATAGCCCGGACGGAGCAAAATGTGAAACCTACGATGATAAAATCGAGTTCTGGAATGCTTTGTATCAACTTGTTGATACTGCAGAAGGGCAGCCGGATTACATTGGTCAGGAATTGTTGATCAATGGCTGTACAAGTGAATTGACGGGAAATCCAGAGGTTGAGCTTTATATAAATGGATGTCGGTGCGATGGGAATATATATTTTCGAAATAATGTACTTTCCTGGGAGTCTTCGCAAAATTCTGGCCATTTTTCTCTGGCTAGAAATTTCAAGGGATATAAACATATTAAAGGGGCCATAACTTCAGGAGATGAAGATTATTTTTATACGGGATATGTAAAGAAACTGCCTAAAAAAATGGGAAAAAAGTATGCTTCTTCTGAAAAGAATCTTATTAGAACAATTGCTTACGCAGCTGATACAGGTCAGCTTGATATAAAGACCACACAGGAAGTTCTAGATAAGCACTCTGCTTACATAAACAATATGTATAGTTTTCAGTTTGAGGCTGCAGGAGGAAATGAGCCCTATATTTGGTCGACGGAGGATGAACTTCCAGGACAGCTCAAATTACATTCTACAGGTAGGTTATCGGGAAATATACCAGCAGATTGTCCTGCGGGAGTACATACATTCAAGGTGAAAGTGAGGGGGAGCGGTGTCAGCGAAAACATCGGTTTCGAAAAAACGTTTAAATTCTCGATCGAGAAATTGAATGACTTGACAATTGAAGAAATTGAACCAATTCAGGTGGTTACGAATACGGAACACACCTATCGCTTTTCAGCCAATGGTGGTGATGAGTCTAGTTATCAATGGAGTATACAAGGTGATACCTATTATGGCCTGGATATTGACTGCGAAACAGGTGACTTGACAGTTAATATTAGCGCGCCCGGTGACTATGACGTTACGATTAAAGTTGAAGATGCATTTGGTCAACAAGCTACCCAGACATGCCGGATTACTATTCAGCATAAATCTCTTGAAGTGAACCAGTCATCTACACCAGCGTATCTTTTTCCCTTAATTGGCGCCGCTCTTCTGGGTATGGTGGGTTTTACAATATTTGGTAAATATAAGATAATCAAGAAAAAATTTCTTGAAAATGTGGAGGAAGTTGAAGGCGGTATGGATAAACTGCTGAACACCTTGGCAAAGAATAGTACCTTCGAAAGTCGGCGTAGATTGGAGAGAAATTTTGATAAATTAGTTGAGTTGAATAATAACTATAGGGAACTTAAAAGTTGGACCAAAGACGTTAATAATAGAAAGTATGAATACTATAAGGGTAAGGCGGATTATATTGATGTCATTAGGAAGAAATTGGAAGAGCGCGTGAACCGATTAGATGAGTCTGCGGACGCAGATTTAATAGATACGCTAAGGGAGATGTCAGAGAGATTAGAAGGTGAATTTGATTATTCCGATCTGGAAAGAGAAAGTATAGATCAGGACAAGTCGACTTCACTCGAATTTGAGGGGCTTTGACGAATGGTAGTTCAGAAATAGTAAAATGTTGTTGTTTTGATATGGGATAATATGGTTAGACCGGCGAGCTGACCTGGTAACTTTTTAGTCTCCCTAGTTAATAACTTGACTCATCACGCTTTGGTGATCTAAATAGTAAATTTTTTTGAGTTTTTCTAGATATGCACAATACAACACTCGCTTTGGCCCTATCAGGCGGCGGCATTCGGGCAATGGTATTTCATGCTGGCGTTCTTCTGTATCTCGCTGAGCACTCTTATCTGGAAAAGGTGAGTCATATTTCCAGCGTATCTGGCGGAAGCTTGCTGGTGGGTATGGTTTATAAGTTCAACAATTATCATTGGCCGGATTCCGAGTCTTACAAAAACCATATATTTGAAAGTGTAAAAGCTGAGCTTTGTAGCCGGAATTTACAGATGGCCGCTTTATTCGAGGTATTGAAGCCTTCCAACTGGCCCAATCTTCTATCGAGAGCTAATGTATTGGCTGAAGCGATCAGTAAGATTTGGGGGGTAGATGCTTTTATGGGTGACTTAGGTGGCTACCCTCTTTGGTCTATTAATGCAACGACTGCGGAAACCGGTAGGCGGTTTCGCTTCAAATACGATACCTGTGGAGACTATTCAATAGGCTACAGTAATGCAGCAAGCTTTAGGCTGTCGCAAGCAATGGCTGTTTCTGCGGCATTTCCCGGAGGGATTGGCCCTTTACAATTGGAGACACGTCGGCTGACGTGGAGAAAAAGGCGAAGATGGGAAGATCTGGAAGATATGGGCGAGGAAGTTCGCCTCCCTTATCGTAAGCTGCACCTTTATGATGGTGGTGTCTATGATAATTTGGGGATGGAGCCATTATTTAATCCTGGAAACGCCCAGCCTAAATTTGAAGGGGTATCCGTATTGGTTTCAGATGCCGGCAGCCCATTGCCTCGTGGCTTTTCAATGTTTGCTTTAAATCCCTTTAGGCTCAAACGCATTTTGGATATTTGTATGGATCAGGCTCGATCGCTGAGAGTACGGAGCTTTATGGAGTATTTAAATACGCATAATCGAGGGGGCGGTTATCTGATGATCGGGCAACATCCCGGTGAGCTTTTAGATAATGATCAGCAATTGCCTTTTGATGGCCAAACCGTGGAGGACGTCCGCACTGTGACGGCTTATAAGACAGACCTAGCGAAAATCGGTAGTTCGGATTTTGATAGGATTGCCCGGCATGGCTACGAAGTCGCGCGTGCAGTGGATACTTTACGAGGTGGGCTAATCTAGATATTTTTTTGTTTAAAAACCTATTTGTTTGTAATCTTATATTTATATTATTTTGAAAGCTATTAATCTTAAATAATAGTGGTTGGTTATGTTTAGGGTGCATCTTTTAGAATTAGATTTTGAGATTTTTAGATTTATTATTTACTACTGGGTCAGAAGGAAAGAATACACTGCACTCGAGATGCGCTGTGAATACATCCATGGAAGCTCGTAATCGGCATCCATGCCTTATACGGTCCCGAGCGCAGTGTATTCTTTCCTTCCCCCTTTTTAGTACGTTAGGATGAAATCGCTGGTTGGATTCTTCAACAAAACTTTTTCTGTTGCGACCAAGCATGAAACTCCTCATGCAATCGGGTAGCTAAGGATTGCCAATTAGAAACTGTGAATGCTTAAGAGCTTTAACATTTTTTCGTTTGCGTGTTTAAGGAGAAGTTTCAAAAATAGAATTCTTATGGCCTTCGGTCAATCAAGCTGATTCTTCTGATTACTTGTGATGGAAGCGTAATATAGTATGCTTGCGCGTTGATGCGGGTGACTTGAAGTTTACCCATTGACATTAAATAAGGTAGTGAGACGAAATGAGGTATCAACCTTCAAAGAGCCCGGTATTACAGCTTTGGAAGAAATTTGGTAGTTCAGCGCTTGGGCGTTGGGCGGTTTCAAAGGGCGTAGCTTTCAAAGCGCCGTATTTCAGGTCTATTAGGCCGCGCTTTGTTGAGGTATCCCCCGGGCGTGTGGAGGTCGTACTAAAGAAGCGTTGGGGTGTGACTAACCATATAGGTATTGTGCATGCTATTGCCATGTGCAATGCCGCTGAGCTTGCAGGAGGCGTTTGCCTCGATGTCTCCCTGGATCGCCGTTTTCGCTGGATACCAGTGGGTATGGAGGTTAAGTACCTGAAGATGGCCAAAACTGACTTGAGAGCCGCGTGTGAATACCCAGACTTCGAGTCAATTAGGGCGGGGGATGTGGTAATGCCTGTGGGCGTTTTCGATCGCAATGGGGAAGAAGTTTTCCATGCAGATATCACCATGCGTGTATCCCAAAGGCCCAGTGCTGAGTAATTGCTATTTTACGAGGCTAGGGAACATACTCCTAAGCCTATCTCGAGGGCTGGCGTACCAGGCTCACTCGCGGATCTTTTGTATGGGGGTTGTGCACTTGTGTTGACTTGGCATGAATAGGTGTGGATTGATTGAGGAAGCCGTAAAATACCCGGCTTGTTAAACAGTATCAGCCAATTTACCTGGAGGAGTTATGGGATTGGAATGGAAGTTGGAGCAGTCGTCAGGTCCAGCTGATTTAACCAGTGATGACAGCGCCGAATGCCAGCTGCACTGCGCGCGGAGCAGTGCTATTTCGGAAAGTGATGTATATCGGGACTTAGCCGAAACCTTGGGTATGGCGGTATCCAAGCTCAACGAGAGTATTAATGATTCCTCTCTCTACCTCCTGATTCGCTGGGAAGCCGTTTCTGCTACTTTGATGATCTCAGTAACTGACGATAGCAGGATGCACGATTCTGATATTGTTGTGCAATGCCATTTCCAGGCGTTGGAGCAGAAGCTTCAGGAAGTTCAAGATCATTCTGCTAAAGAGAAGCAGGAGGCGCAGGAGATATTTGCCGAAAACCTGAGGTTTTGGTGCAAGGAGTACCTGTCTACTGATCAGGGATTCAGCCAGTTTTCCCTTGTAGCACTTTTTGCTGATAAGTCTAGGGAAAGCGCTGTTATCCTTTGATACAAAAAAGGGGGAAGGAAAGAATACACTGCGCTCGGGACCGTATAAGGCATGGATGCTGGTTACGAGCTTACAAGGATGTATTCACCGTGCGTCTCGAGTGCAGTGTATTCTTTCCTTATGGCACGATGGGCTGGAGCAGGAAGGACTCTTGCCCGGATCACCGAGGTTAGCGCTGTTGAGCGATCTGGTAAAAGGCGATAACGATATTGTCATCAGAAAAATAATCAATGATGCTTATTATTGTAAAACAGCCCCGAAGCACTCTTTGGGGAAGCTTGGAGCCTACCGCCTGATTATCGCCGGCTGGGCAACAGATTTTTGTGTAGGCAGCACTGTCGGGTCTGCACTAAGCCATAAGTTCAGCGCCTGATTACCAGGCTTTAAGGTATCGCCAACACCTTATGGCACAACAGGTAATAGCCCATCATAGCTGGGTGTGGAGTTAGCTGATTACCGATGATACACCTACTCGAGTGGTGCCATTGGCCCAGAAAGTGGTGAGTTAACTTCTGGAAAACTCTGCTTATAAGCAGACTGAAGCCAGTAGTAACTCCAGCTTTGGCTTCTAACCCTATGCCCGCTTACTGCTCTGCCCGGTAATCACTGCAGCTCCAATCATATGAGCCAATCGCAGTGCTTCCGGTACATTGCCGTTATCGGTTGCCTGTTCCAGTACTTGGGCGGCAATATTGGGATTACAGCCTTGTACTTGGAAGTAAAAATTCCTGAGAGAGTGTATTTCTCCGGCTTTTAGCAGGGTTTCTTTACGCAGTTTATAGTCTGGAAAGTTTTGCAGGGCGCGGTCTATAGCGGCCATATTCGGCGGCTTGCGCATCACGGCAATGCAGGGGCGTTCGAGCATTTTTGCGAGTTTGGGCAAGTCGATAATATTAAAGCCGCCGACGGCAACGCCATCGCTAAGGATGGCGTTTATCTGGCTGTAAAACTTGCTGCTTATCAGGAGTTCTGCAATGACCTGAGTGGCTTCCATACCATCTTTTTTAACTTCTCCCCAAAGCATGCCCTCGAAGCGTGTATTGGAGCAGACGATGCCACTAATCTTTACCGGTGCGCCCCGCTCTTTTTGGAAGGGAGCGTCGTCAAAACCGATCAGGCGGATCTGCTTGTTCAGCCGCAGTAGCTCTTCGAGAGATTTCATTGCTTGTAGTTTATCTATCGAAAAAGATAGGGAAAGAGCCGCAGTTTCTCTTTATGGCTGAGTGATTCAACCCGACGAATATTGTTCTCCGGAATACTCTCAGGGTTTGGGTACAGCTCAATCATTTTTTCCAGGTTTTCCTCACGTATCAGGTGCAGGATCGGGTAGGGGGCCCGGTTAGTAAGGTTTTCAGCATCTTCCGGGGTTGTGTCGGCGAACTGGTAGTCTGGGTGGAAGCTGGCGAGCTGGTAAGTTCCTGAATAATTGTTGCGTTCCAGTAACCATTCGGCCTGGTCGAGAAACTGGTTGTAGTCGGCAAAGTCCCGCAAGTGATTAGGGATGATCAATAGGGTGGTGAGCAGCTCATCCTCGGGGGTGCTGTCGAGCCGCTGTAGCTCAATTAAAAGGTCTGCCAGTAGGGCTTCGTCAGTTTTACTTGTACTGGCTACATAGCGTATTTGGCCGGCGCGCATGGGTTTGCGCGCGAAAGGGCAAAGGTTTAGGCCCACCACTACATCGGTGAGCCACTGCTCCACTGCCTGGATTACATCTTGATCCATGGTGCGATCACCACATCAGGTCATCGGGGATCTGGAAGTCCGCATATGGATCGTCTTCATCTACCGGTGCAGATGTTTCTGCGGGCTTCACTACAATCTCTGCATTGCGTTCGGCGATCTTGTCGGCGATTACCCTGGGCACCAGGTCAAAGCGTTCACCCTGGACGACAATCACCAGGCGACCGGCGATCAGGTGATCGCGCAGCTCTTCACTGACATAAATGGATTTGATTTTCTTATCGAATGTAAAATTATAGGCGGTTTCACCGGAATAGGGTTGGCGGTTGGTTTCCACCAGTTGCTTGATCTGAGCGGCAATGGCTTTCTGCTGTGCTGCGGCATCGCGCTCAGCATTTAGAGCGCGATCGCGAGCAGCTTTTTCAGCGCGGGTTTGTTGGGCGGCCAGTTTGGTTTCATCTATCTGTGGCTGTGCAGATTTTTTGGCAACTTTTTGTTGCTTGCGTTTTTCCTTGCTGACTTGTTTAGCTTTTTTTTTGTCGACAAGTCCCGCTTGCAGGAGTTGGTCTTGTAGTGAGGCCATGGTGTGCTTCCTACCGAAATGTATTGGAATTCAAGTCGCCACTCCCCAGTGGTTGGCGACCAGTTAGTCAAAAAGGGTGCCGACCCGCTATCGAGCCCAGCTTATTGGCATTTTACCCGAAGATTGCCTTTGTGCTGCCAGTGAAATTTATTTATAGGGTCCAGGGCTTACCCGATGTCGCGGTGGCGATAATCTCATCTGGCTCTTTACCTTCACTCAACATGTGCGCGCCTCCAGGAATGACCAGTGCTGAGCCAGTGGCAATAGCTACGCGCTTGCCACTGGGCGTATCGACATTACAGGAGGCAACTCTTAGCTGCCGACCGCGATGAAGCACCTGGGCTTCCAGAATTAAGTCTCCGCTGTTGAGCTTGGCCGGGCGAGCAAAGCGGATATGCATATCGAGTGTGGCGAAGATGCTTCCTGCCGGTAGGGTCGAGTAAACGGCGCCCCCCATGGTGAAATCTGCGGCCCACGCAATCAATCCGCCGTAGATGGACAGGGTCCCGTTGGAAAACCAAGGGGAGCTGGGCATGGTAGATATGCAGCGGCCGTTTTCCACTTCCACTGCTCGGTAGCCCGTCAGGAGCCATATAGGGTGCATTCGACCCTCACTGATTGTGACTCTCTGTAGTTCAATGGGTACCAGATCGGGCAGCTCTTTCATGTCGCAGAAGAAGGTCTTGGGTGGTGTCCTTAGGTAGGGGTCTGGGGGATCAGTTGGACCCAGATCCGGTAACGGTAGCTCCTGGTCTGGACTGACCGGAAAGTCGGCAATCAGGCAGCGTGTGCTACCGTAGGCCAGGGTTCTGCCGTCCTGGTCATTGATTTGAATACTGGAAAGCCCTACTTGGCTGCCGGAATGTACCGTTGTTGCTTGTCCAACAATGTTTTGGGTGCTGGATGTAATCGGCCGGATAAAGCACATATTTAACTCTGAAGTGCTAAGTACTTTACCGGCGGGTAGCGTGGTCCATATGGCTGACGCGAGTGGCGCGTCGGCGAACATCGAATAGATGCCTCCCCAGTAAATCCCCGTACCATCGGCCAACCAGGGAGTTATGGGCATTGAGTAGGTGGCTTTGCCCAGTCCGGCCTCTGTTGGCAGCATACCTGTAAGCCGCCAGAATGGCGGTCCCGGTAGGCTTCCACGTATATATCGCTTGAAAGTCTGTAGTCCGGGTTGCTGTAGCGCCCGCAGGTCACAGATAGCTCCGCGATGAACTTCGTCGGTGATATTGGTCATCCCCCGCCTCCGGTCACATCTACAGCAAGGTTAATGTGCCTGGTAAGGGGATGCGAGGGATTGTGTAATGGTGGTGCATAGGCAGGAGAGAGCATCAAACCACTACTGGAGATTGCCCCTATTTGGGGGCCAAATCCGGTAAGTCTATGGTGAGGGTGGTTTGCTCAATCGGGCGCCCCTCCATAAATAGGTTAATGGTGTCCTGAATTGCGCTGGATGCCATAAACAGGTTGTGCCCGGCATTCACTACAGTTACCTGAGTCGCATTGCTTAGTCCCGAAATAGCCTCACGTTGGCTTTCAATATAAGTTCTGCCATCTAAGGTACCGCTAAGAAGAAGTATCGGGACATCGCTTTTCGGGTTGGTTCTAAAGCTATTGCCAAGGTCCAGCTCTGGCGCCAAGCCATCATAGCGGTATGAAAAATTGAGATAGTCCCTCAGAAGTGCCGTCTCGGCTTGCACGGCTACTCGCGCTTTGCGCCCTTTACTGATACCGGAGGCAATATCCATGGCGGTTGGCATGGGGCGCAGAGATATAGGGGCCCCTGGCTGCAGGAAGCCATCGGGGAAATAGCGACCAGGTACTTGGTCGAAAGTCGGTGTTTTGCCGAGATCGATTGCCCGATAGAAGTTGAGCAAGTGCGCTGCGCTTCTGGGATCGGCGATAAATGCAGAGGCTATCTGCTGCATATCTCTGCGTTGTAACAAGTAATCTTTTTTGCTGCCGTCCCGTTGGGTCAGTTGGATTTTCAATGGTTGCTTGTCCAGCTTTGCGTGCACCCGTTGCATCAGACGCTTTATATCTGGGTAAGCAGTTTTGGCTGCTGGTTGTTGATTGACCGCCAGTTGAAGGCGATCCAGGTAGGATTCTGTACGGGACGGTAGTTTAACCGTTTGATTTAGCCCCTCTGCACTGGAAAGAATAACTCGGTCGATAGAACCCTCTATGTGCTTTAATGCTGCCAACGCCAAGTGGCTGCCGTAGGAAGTGCCCCAAAGTACTATTTTTTCCGCTCCCAGGTGTTGCCGCAGGGCTTCCAGATCCCGCGCATTCTCCAAAGTGTTATAGGCTGTAAGGTCGACACCTGTATTGCGCCAGAAAGAGAGGCACTCCTGTAGGGCGCTGCGATGGTGATCGATGTATTGCGCATCGGAAATGGGAGTTAGGGGCGGAATAGTCTGTTTCGACTCACAGTTGGCCAGGTCGTTGGAGCGCCCGGTACCGCGCTGATCCAGGGCAATAACATCACCGTATTTGCGCAACGCCATAAACATACCGAACCGGTAGTTGACCGCCATAATTCCAGAGCCTCCCGGCCCACCGGCCAGGTAAACAATGGGAGGTGCGGCTTTTTTTCCAGTTGCTGGAAAGCGCACATATTCGATAGAGAGTCTACGGCTGTCTTTGATATTACGATTTTCTGGCACTTCAAAATAGCCGCTGAAACCGTCGGCAGTTTTTTTACTCCAGGTAGTAAACGTAAAGGGCTTCTCGTTGGCCATTGGTGCTGTGTGAGCGCTTGCAGAGCCCAATATAAAAGTGGTGAGAATAGGGCCCCAAAAAAAGTTGCGATTTCTAAAGCGTTTCATAAGCTACTACGCTCTCCTTGTAGAGTTCTAAGTACTGGGCTGGATGTAAAAAACACTTCTCTTGCGACACGCTGTGAATACATTCCTGCATGCTTGCAATCGATATCCATGCCTCATACAGTCCCGAGTGAAGTGTATCCTGCCCCTTCGTCTTATTAGTATTTTCGAGCAGCCTGATTGGAAAAATTCTGGCTGAGCCAGTTTATGATACGAGAAGATACCTCCTGAGGCTTCTCTTCCATCACAAAATGACCACTGTCCTCAATAGCAAATGCCTGAAGATTCTCAATATAGTCTTCCAGGCCGACTTTCAGCCCCAAAGGATTTATTGGATCCTGGGAAGGCCAGAGGTAGAGATAAGGAATATTCAGCCCCCAATGTAACTTGCGTTTCTGAAGTTCTTCCCAGGTTTTAGGCATTGCGCGATACCAGTTGATACCCCCATCAAAACCCGTCCTGCTGAAGGTTTCAATATATACCTTGAGTGCAGTTTCAGAGATAAAGAGAGGGTCTTTTGGCTGGGTGCTGGCCATCATTGTGGCTAGGTCGAGCTTTCTCTCCGGAGCCTCTACCGGGAGTTTGGAAAGGTTGGTGGTGGTTAAGTAATCCTTGCGAAAAAAAGTACGGAAAAAAGTTTCTACATTGCGGTTAAGTAATTTCTCTGGGGCTTCTGGTTGTTGCATAAAGCGGTTATACGCCGGCTTGTCAACCACCTCCTTAACACTGGTGTGTGCTGGAGGAAGATCTTTGGGACGGAAATTATGGGGTCCACCGATATTTATCAGGCCCGCACACCGATTTGGATAGAGTAGTGCCATGGTATCTACAACAAAACTGCCCCAGTCATGCCCGCAGAATACCGCTTGCTCCAAGCCCATGTGATCCATCATGCCCACTAGATCATCACAGACTTCCGTTGTTGCGTAGGCAGATATATCTCGTGGCTGATCACTTTGCCCATACCCACGTAAGTCTGGAGCAATAGCCTGGTAGCCGGCTTTGGCAACAGCATTCATCTGATAACGCCAGGAAAAAGCGAGCTCAGGAAAGCCGTGGCAGAATATGATGGGGAAACCCTTTCCCAGTTTATAAACGGCCAAAGTGATGTTGTTAGTAGGTATAAAAATCGGATCAGGGAAGCTTGTTGCTTTAACTGCACGTGGACTACTGCCGGAAGTGGCTATTGGTAGCGTTGAACTGGCCAGAAATAAAGCTGAGAACCTGATGAAATTCCTCTTATTCATTGTTCTTTTCCGAGTGATTTTTTATAGCTTTAAAGTGTGGGCGGAATCTTTTTTTTTGGGGGGCTTTTTCTCCAGATGTAGCTACAGTTAAAAGGGTCGTTGTTTACTTAATCAGTGGTCCAATAATGGGGCAGTCGATTATGTTGGGATCGAAAGCAATCAGTAAGTGAAAAGATGCTCTCAAAATTACCGATACAGCTTTCAGGATGCTTACAAAGTATAACGAGTCACGTTAGTAATGAAAATAGATTTCAGTTGTTACTATAGGTGACAGGTGTATCCATAAAAGTACCAGTTAGGGAAGGTTGATACGATTGTTACATCTCTTAGTTTGGATGGGTTGGAAATGGATTTTTGAAGAGGTTACGGTGATTCCTTTAGCACAATAGAACTGTTTTGTGTTTCAAGTTTTGTAGGTTTGTTTGGGGTTTTGTCAGTTTGTACTAATTTACCTAGAGTTTAATATTGTTGGTGCAAATTAGCAGGAAAGAATTGATTCAGGAATTTGTGTGACTTTTCCAAATTTATAGAGGTGCTCTTATACTAATTTCCCAAATTACTGGACGCCTTTGGGTAAAGCGCCGAAAGTTATTCCCAATGCTTTGTGGGGCGGGTTGGCTGGATGCGTTGTTTCCCATGGATCGCCACAGGGGGTGTTTCGCTTTATAGTAAATTTTAGTAAGTATTTATTTCTTCACGGTACTCGTTTGATTCGTCCAGAAACAACTGAGTATGTATGTGCCGAATCTTTACCCACCGCTGCCAACGCGAAAAGCTCAAAGAGAAATGTACTGCAAACCCCGTACTGGGGACATGGTTATAAGTATATTGACCCTACACATGGTGAACAGGACAATCATAGTTATTATTTGGATATGCAGCAGCGATTGCCTGAAGTATGGGGTGCTAAAGGGCATTTCATCGAGGAGTATAAAGAAATAGCAATATCGATTTTGCGAATGAATGGAATTTTAGCATAACAGAGCTAATAGTGGTTTATGCGGTTAATTAAAAAATGATGAACCACCGTCTTTGGCGGTGATACTTGAAAGGGCTTTGCCGTTGCGGTGTGCAGAGTAAAAATATGGACTTTATAAACCGGTAAGTTCTATTAATGCGGCAATATGCTAGATTGGAAATGTCAAGTTCGCATCAAGCGTTGTTGCAGGTTCTATATTGTATTTATGCCTAAATATCGAAAGAAGGCGTTACTTGGGATGCTGCGCAGAGAGAGATTGGATCAATATTCCAAGATTTTTGCCGTCAAAGCGGCGTTGAGTTGGTTGAAGGTTATGTGATGAAGAACCATATTCATATGTCGTTGATGATTCCAGCGAAGTTCAGAGTAGCTAAAGTAGTTGGATTTCTAAAAAGAATGTCAGCAATTCAAATATTTCGAAATTATAAACATGTGCGGCGGAATTTTGCTGGCTATTATTCCTGGGCACGAGGTTACAGTGTAAGCACGGTGGGATTTAATGAGAAGATGAATCGAGATTACATCAAGAATCAATAAGGCGAAGAGCGCCGTCAGGAGCATATGAGGCTGACGGGGTTGTAACATAGCTGCCCCGGAGGCTTTCATCATACTACTCACTCTTTGGATGATTGCTGATTTGGAGGTGTTTTTACTCTAGATGTAGTCGGGGTTGAAAGCGCCCTCTTTGAAATTACCGGCGAATATAAGCTGTGTACAATTTCTTATATTGCTCAGTAGTTCAATAATGGGTCATTTGAATATATTGGGATCGAAAGCAATCAGCAAATGTTCCAAGAGATGCCCTCAAAATTATCGAAACGGTTCTAACCTGTCTGTACATTCACATCGTGATTTTCGATGCTGGGTGAAAGTAATATTTGGATTACAGAAGATAGCATTAAAGGAGTTCTTAGATTGTCAGGACACAAACAAGGTGTAATGAGTCATGTTAATGATGAAAATAGATTTCAGTTGTCACTATAGGTTACGGGTGTGTCCGTAAAAGTATCAGTTAGGAAAGGTTGGCACGGCTGCTACATCTCTTAGATTGGAAGGGTTGGAAGTGGCTTTTGAAGGGGTTGCGGTGATTCCTTTAGTGGCGTAGAGCTGTTTGGTGTTTCTGGCTGTTTAGGTATGTCTAGAATTTTGTACTAATTTATTTTCGATTCAGTCAGTTTGTCTTTTGGAGCTTATGGGGGGTGGATCAGGGTGGCTTGAAGTGGGAGTGTGAATGTGAATGGTGTGCGTTTGTGGTTCGGCACTAAAAATGTATTGAAAGGAGTTTACGGGTTTTCATCCCCCCTGAAAAATTTTAAGACACATTTTATGTGATCACGATGGTTTTTCTTTTTGTTGATTGTTGAATATTCTCAAATATTTCTGAGGAGAAATGCAGATAGGCGCATAATTCCTCATAAAGTAAGTCTTGGAAGTTTATCAATGGTCGATGTGCGGTTATTCTAATTTTACTGGGATTTGATAAAACAAAAATAAATTAAAGTGCATTTTCCAACTGTTGTTGTGCGTTGATTTTTTGTGACCTAGCGGTCCTAGGTTTTGCTTGGTTTTATTGCTGTTGGTTGCAAATGCTACGCCATGAAGTTTTAGTAATTTTTCTTTTGTTACTCGCCCGGTATTAATGCTGCCTGTTAATGTGTCAAGCTTTTTTTGGTGCAGTTGAGTGATCAGCATATTTTATAAATAACCAAATGCTTGTTTGTCTATGAATAAACGCTGCCAACAGGATGTAGCTGCATGGGTGAGGGAGTACCGTTTAGGGTTAAGGCGATATTTTTCCTCTAGAGTAAATCTTTCTGATGTGGATGATATGGTTCAAGAGGTTTTTGCCCATCTGCACTTGCAAATCAAAAAATCTGGAGCAGACATAAAAAATCCTAGGAGCTACATTTACACAATAGCTGGAAACCTCTTGGTCAGTCATGGCCGATACCAGAAATCACGATGCAGAGCGTCGCATGATTCACTCAGTTGGGAGTTGGATATTCCAGATGTCATAACACCTGAGCGCAGGGTGATCGGTATTCAGGATTGTCACCGGGTTCGGCAAGCCATCTTGCGTCTGCCGCCTCGAGCGGGAGCTGCTTTCAAGTTTCACCGCTTTGAAGGAATGACCTATCAAGATATTGCCGAACGTATGGGCATCTCCAAAGAATCGGTAAAAGAGCTTATTCAGCGTGCTTTAGTGAGAGTAAGGAAAGCAATGGATGAAGTACCTTGAATTTACTACTGGGTCAGAAGGAGAGAATACACTGCACTCGAGACGCGCTGTGAATACATCCCTATAAGCTCGTAATCGGCATCCATGCCTCATACGGTCCCGAGCGCAGTGTATTCTTTCCTTCCCTTCCCTCTTTTTAGTTTCTCGTGTAAGGGATGGGGAGATGATCGTTTAATAGATTTGTACAGTAAGTGTGGATGTTTTTGCGACAAATATAGTTATACTTAAAGATTATCCCTCGCGTAAGCTAAAGCTTATTATCTCTTTTCTTTCTTGTAGTTTGTCTGTCCGTAATATTTTTTAGTTGCCCTAAACTCTATTTTGGTGGTGACAAATTTATAAATTTTGCATAAATGTCCAGAATTGGGTCGGATTTTTAGTGGTCTTGATTGCGGTTGAAAAAATTTACCTGTTTGGTTTTTTGTATTGCTACTGATTCTTGTTTTAATTTGGCAGTTTTTGTCATATGGAGTTGAAAGATTTCGATAATTTTAGCCTGGTGTTTATTACAAACCTTTTTGCTGATCAATAAAGAAGGAGGTGAAAAGTTAAATATTTATCCCCCCTGTTGCGAATTTAAAGCGTCGATATTTTAGTTAGGCCAGAGATAAGGTGGTGTTTGGCTGACGTAAAAATAATAGAGAAAATTACAAAGAGAGACTCAGTATGATGAGCCTGCGTAAACAAGAAAAATTGATTGCACAAGTGATTCGTGCCACCAATCCGGTCAATCAAACTGCACCCTGGTACAGTGCTGCAATAGCCTGCCTGGTAATGACTGCCGCACCTTTGACGGCCTTTTCCCAGGATGGGCAGGAGGAGGAGCAAAGAAGCCGCTCCAGACAGCCTATAGAGGAGGTAACAGTTACCGCCCAGAAGATCGAAGAGAGTATCCAGGATGTCCCCATCGCAGTTTCTGCGCTCTCAGGGGACAATATGGATGAACTGAAGATTGAACGCGGCGAGGAGTTGCTGCGCGCGGTGCCCAATGTGAATTTCTCCAAGTCAAACTTCAGTAGCTATAATTTCGCTATCCGAGGAGTGGGTACCAAAGCGGTTTCTGCCGCTTCCGACCCGGCAGTAGCGGTCAGCTTCAACAATGCTCCATTGATTCGTAACCGCCTGTTTGAGCAAGAATTTTTTGATGTACAAAGAGTCGAGGTACTGCGCGGCCCCCAGGGTACTTTATATGGCCGCAACGCCACTGCGGGTGTGGTCAATATGTTGCCTGTGATGCCAGAGGATGAATTTGCCTCTGAAGTTAAGGCGGAGATAGGCAGCTACAACTCCAAGCGTACCAGCGGTATGTTTAACCTGCCTCTCGGGGAAACTATGGGGTTTCGCCTCTCTGGTGCGTTGACCAAGCGAGATGGCTTTGATTACAACATCCATACCGGTAACGATGTTAACGACCGCGATCTCTATTCCACCCGAGCCATCTTTGAGTGGGAGCCGAGCGAGTCTTTTAATGCCAATCTAATTTGGCAGCATTTTGAGGAGGATGACAAACGCTCGCGTACCGGTAAGCAGCTCTGTACTAAAGATCCAGGCCTCTCAAAGATTGGTGATACTGAGTTGACAGGTTTTACACCGGTTTTTTTAAGCCAGGGATGCCTGCCTGGATCGGTATATAGCGATGATGCCTATGATGTACCAAATGCCAAGGGGTTCGCTCATGTCCTAGTCACTGGGCTAATCCCTACGAACTATGGTCCGGTAATCGATTGGTACATTGACCCTTATGAAAATGCGAGTCAATCCCGGGACCTTCGTAAGATCGAGACTAGCTATGATCCTGTATTCCGTGCAGAGAATGACTTGGTGCAACTGAATTTTGAATGGGCCCTGACGGATTCTCTCACATTTTTCTCTCAGTCAACTTACGCCAAGGATGATTACTTTTCCTCCCAGGATTACAACCGCTATGTGTCAGACCCAATTTTTAATGATGGTGGCGATTTAAGTCCCACCCCCGACGGGATTTATACTGATCCGCAGCTGGGTCCTTCGGATGGGATACTGGCGGTAGATGTCAGCCGTTCTGATAATAAGCAGTGGAGCCAGGAGTTCCGGCTGCAGACATCTTTCGACGGTCCCTGGAATTTTTCTGTAGGCGCTAACTACCTGGATTTTAAAACTCAGGATGACTATTTTGTTTTTAACAATATTTTTAGCTTGGTATCGGAATACCTATTTAATCAAGTACAAGATGAGGATGGGAATTGGATCACCCAAAATTGTATAACTCCAGAGGAGAATGTGGGTGGTGACTGTATATATGTAGACCCCAACTCACTCGAAAATATTGATGAGGAGGGTCACAATTACTTCCTGAGTCGCAATTTGGTGGAGACCCGCTCCTGGGCGCTATTTGGCGAGGCCTATTGGCAAATTAATGATGATGTAAAATTGACCACCGGGCTGCGCTATACCGATGATCGCAAGCGCTCAACCCCGGTGTCCAGTCAGCTGCTACTGGGTACCTTGTATAATGAAGAAACTGGTGAGGTTGAGTCAGGTAACTTCACTGGGGGCTTTGCTCACAGAGGTTACCCAGAAGGAGATCAGGTTACCCTAGACTGGCAGGAGTATACGGGGCGTGCGGTATTGGATTGGCGCAGGGAAACCCCGTTTACTGACGAAACCATGTTCTATGTTTCCTTTGCCCACGGCTACAAGGGTGGCGGTACCAATCCGCCCCGCGCCGATATTGATCCAACTAAAGTGCAATACCAGCCCTTGGAGGAAACATTTGAACCCGAGTTCGTCAATGCGATTGAATTTGGCACCAAGAATATTCTGCTCGATGGTAGCTTAACGCTGAATGCCAATGCCTTCTACTACGACTATACCGACTACCAAGTTTCCCAAATTGTCGACCGTATTTCGCTCAATGAAAACTTCGATGCCGAGAGTATGGGCCTGGAGTTGGAGTTGGCCTGGCAGCTTACCGATGCTACTCGGGTGGATATGAATATGGGTTATCTGAAGACCCGTATTGCGGATGGTGAAGAGTCTATTGATGTGATGAATCGAACTCAGGGCAATGAAGACTGGGTGTTGGTGCGCCCTAGCTTTAAAGTGCCCTCCAACTGTATTGCACCAGTAGATCTGGTTGAGACAGTTTTGAGCACGGAGAATATATTTGCTATCTGGTCACTTTGTTCGGGGTCTGCTGAGTATGGATCATTTTCTCCTGAGATCGAAACCGATTTACGCTGGGATACCATCTATGGACTGGACCCTTACAACCCACTCACCGATGCGCCGAATGGAGGGCGAGGTTTTTCTGCTGACCTGAGCGGCAATGAGCTGCCCAATGCGCCGCACTTTACGGTAAATTTGGGAGTGCAGCATACGATTCCGATTGAGGACTGGGACTTGACACTGCGTACAGACTACTATCGTCAATCGGAGAGTTATGCAAGGGTTTACAATACCGAGTATGACCGTTTAAAGGCTTGGAGCAACCTCAACGCTTCAGTAAGCCTGAGTAACTCCAATTCTAACCTGTATATGCAGCTCTATGTGAAGAATCTCTTTGATGATTCGCCGATCACGGATATGTTTACCAATAGCGATGACTCCGGTCTTACCACTAATGTCTTTACTTTAGAGCCGCGTATAGTTGGTTTTAGTATTAGTAAAGGCTTTTAAAATGATTTGGCACCTTGGTATAACGCCATTTATTTAAAAGGTTGCCTCTCCCGAAAATACTGCAGCAAGCGGACAAAATACAGTTGTTATTTGCTTGCTGCAGTGTTGCAATAAGTTTCTTATTTGCAAATAGATTATCTGTCAAGAGCCTTTCAGTCCTGTAGATTTTCTCCGATCAAAATATCCCTCATTGGAATTGAATCGACAAGCCTACAAACCTACAAGTTGGCGGGTTAATGCAGTACAAGGGCGTATTGTCGTCAGTCATAGGCCGACGCAAGCCGGTAAAATACTAGCAGATTCGCATACCTACCAGTAATTACTAACAAGAGGAAAGGAAAGAACACAGCCTCGGGACCGTATGAGGTATGGATGCCGATTACGAGCTTACAGGGATGTATTCACAGCGCGTCTCGAGTGCAGTGTGTTCTTTCCTTCTGACCCAGTAGTAACTGTCAGGTTAATAGTATATTTATCGCACTTTTGCTGGAAAATGGGGGATTATTCAGACTCTCTTTAAGAGCGTCTATTCGTTTGGTGAACTGCTGAATTTGAACTGAAGTGGGATAGAATTAAATCAGTAAGGTGAGATTTTATCACAATCGAGATAAATCAAATCAAGACTTTGGAAGCTATACGGTGAAGAAGATAATTGAAAGACGCCACAAATACCACCAACATTTGTTGGCGGTATTTGTGGCAGTTCATATCATCAGTGGTTATTTAGGGCACAGTGTAAGATGACTGGGGGTTGGTTGACACAACACCATCAATTACGCAGGCACCTCCTGAGCCTGAGCTTGGGATTTGAGCATTATTAAATGTAATTCTTCCGGTTGACTGATCAAAAGAGCCTGTCAGATCTCCTGTACAGTCGCCAGTTACCGCGCTTACAGTCACATTCTTTATGGTAACGGTATTATTGGCATTACCCACTAGAGCGTATGGTAGCCCCTCAAAAGCGACCCTACTACACATATTTAGCGCGCCACCTGAGAGCGCCAAGCTGCCAACAGAGGCATCTGCTCCAGTTGAATTAACACTTCCAGAGAGATCGCAGAATAGCGTGAGGCCTTTTTTGACTTCCAGGTTGCCAACACTTGCCAGAGCGATAGCGCCAGGGGGTGACCAGGTTTCGGCAGTGGCCATACTGGACATTCCGATAGTGGCAAGGCAGATAGAAGCAGCGGAAAGGATCTTTTTCATAGTAATAATATTCCTAATATCTCAGTGAGTTATTTGTGTGGACGTATTAATCAGCAGTTAGGTGTTTTTCATACGCCCCTTTTATATATCCATCATCGCCGGAAGTACTTCACTTAAGAGCAGGGACTAACGATGTTGCCCTAAGGTTCGATACCTTCCACCATTGAAGACGAAGTGGGACGCCTGTTGGGGGGGAGGGAGAATTTAAAAAGGCGTAGTTTTATTTCTGAGGAGAAAATTCCATCCGCAAATTTAATTGAGTGTTCGGATTAATGCTTTCATTCAGTTTTGAGTAGTTAGGGCGGAAAGTCCCGAAACTGTTTCAAGTTTTTGTTGGAATTAAATGTAAGGCAGGGTAGTTACGGGCTTCCATTTTCAATCGCCGATTTGAAGCTGGACGTCCAGAAAATTTCCTGCTTATATGATTTTATTAAAGGGTTATTTTAAAATGATCTAAAAATAAAATTTCACTAGCTCGTTAAAGGGGTGTAAAAGGAAGTGGCGGGTAGGTTGAGATAGTGCCGCTCACTATGTAGGTGGCTTACTTGGTATCTCATTGGTGAATTTTGCTTTATCGAACGTGATCTCACCAATGGACTGATTAAAATCGCCGCTCACCCCCCCCTGAGCAATCCCCTCACATATGGAAGTCGGAAATGGTGATAGTGCCGTCCGTATTTCTTGTCAGTTGAAGTGGAAATTCCATATTTCTATTTGAATTTTTACAGAACTCAAAGTGGCGGCCTGCGAAAGTGAGGCTACCAATTGAGGTATCATTCCCGCTTGAGTTGATGCTACCTGAGAGTGTGCAAAGGAAGTAAAAGCCGTCAAAAATTATCAGTTATCCAACATTGGTAAGCTCAATAGCACCCTCTGTATACCAAGTTTCAGCGTTGGCAAAATTGGAAGCGCTACGGTCAATACAGCTAGATACAACAAACGGAGAAGTAAAAAATACACTGCGCTCGGGGCCGTATGAGGCATGGATGCCGATTACGAGCTTACAGGGGTGTATTCACAGCGCGTCTCGAGTGCAGTTATTCTTTCCTTATGACCCATTAGTATTTCTTTATCCTTATCATGGGAGCGTCCTTAATTGGTGAGTAACCTTGATAGGTTTGCGGAGAGGTCAGTTTGCTTCTGCCAATCGAGCTTTTGGGGTGCAATACATCACGACTTGCAGGGTGGAGGCGACTTTCCAAGCAGTTCCGCATTGTTTAGGTTGCTATTGGGTGGGGGCTCTTGCGAGGAGAGCGTGGTGTGCCGGCGCCCCAAGTAAGATTCTGGCATCATAAGAAACTATGGCGGTACTGGCCAGTGGCTCACCGGGGCTGGTCCCCGAAGCAGCCTTGTAGGTGGTTTCTGTTGCACACAAGGGGGATATTGTTGGATTTTTGCTCTCCCGGCGATCTATCCATATTGTTATACTCCGCGCCCCTGAAAGCCCTTATGTTGATACGGAGAACCTGATGTCTGATTCACAGTGCGATATTGGCTTTATCGGCGCCGGTGTGATGGGCAAGAACCTGATCCTAAATCTGGCCGATAACGGCTACAGGGTCTGTGCCTTCGACCTGGATCACAACCGACTCAATGCACTGTTAGAGCAGGACAAGAAAGAGCGCGGTGATCAGCCTGCGCGTGTAGAAACCTGTAACTCTTACACCGAGCTGCTGGCCAAAGTGAAGGCGCCGCACCTGATCGTTCTCTCGGTACCTGCGGGGGCGCCGGTAGATGATGTCTGCTGCAAATTATTGGATGCGGGCCTAAAAGCCGATGATATTGTGGTGGATACCGGCAATAGCCTTTGGACCGATTCGGTGGATCGGGCCAAGCGCTATGAGGGCAAGCTGATTTTCTTTACCACGGCAGTATCTGGTGGCGAGGTGGGCGCCCGCTTTGGACCATCGTTGATGCCCAGTGGCGACCGCTATGCCTGGAGCCGTATAGAGCCGGTTTGGCATGCGATCGCAGCCAAAGTGGATAAAACCAACGGCCAGCCTATCGAACGCTTCGAACCTGGCAATCCAGTGCAGGAGGGCGAACCCTGTGCCGCTTACATTGGCCCTATCGGCTCCGGCCACTATGTAAAGATGGTGCACAATGGTATTGAATATGCCGATATGCAGATGATCTGCGAAGCCTATCATGTGATGCGCAGTGCCCTCACTATGTCTCCGTCGGAAATTGCCGAGGTGTTCCGCGAATGGAACCGCGGTCCGCTGAACAGTTACCTGATCAATATCAGCGCAGAAGTACTGTCCACTCTGGATTCAGTGACTGAGCAACCGTTGGTGGATGTGATCCTGGATCGCGCCGGCCAAAAAGGCACCGGCCTGTGGACAGCGGTCAGCAGTTTGGAAGTGGGTTGCCCGGCACCGAGTATTTCTGAGGCGGTATACGCGCGCTCCTTGTCCACCCGCAAGACCTTGCGGACCCGCGCGGCGCAGAAATTAAAGGGGCCCCACGTATCACCGGTAGCGGCTGAGCAGCGTGAAGAGGTGATTCAGCAGCTGCACGATGCGCTCTACTGCGCCAAGATTTGTGTATATGCCCAAGGTTTTGACCTAATGAAGTTGGCGGCGCGGGAGCAGGGCTGGCAGTTAAACTTCTCCGAAATTGCGCGGATCTGGCGTGCCGGCTGCATTATTCGCGCAGTATTCCTGCAGTCCATAAGCGATGCTTATGATCGCGATTCCAAGCTTTCCAACCTGTTACTGGATGATTTCTTCACTCAACAAATTGCCGATCATCAAGCCAATTGGCGTCAGGCGGTGGCAAGTGCCACGCTGAACGGTATTCCGGTGCCGGCGCTATCCTCGGCATTGAGCTACTACGATGCTTTCCGCATGGAATCCCTGCCGGCCAACCTGCTGCAGGGGCAGCGGGATTTCTTCGGTGCGCATACTTTCTCCCGTGTGGACCAGCCGGAACAGCGCAAATACCATGTGCAGTGGAGCGAGCCGGGTCGCCCAATTGTCGAGGTCTGATTGAGTGGGGCACTTGAATCCAATTTACCAGCCCATCAGGAAGGGATGAGCAGATCTCTTCTTTGGTGGGCGAATCCGGCGCGGTAAGCGCCGGCAGGGCACTCAGAACACGACCTCTTCCACTTACCCTGCCAAGCTGTCGGCTTCTGAGCGGGAGGCTTTGGCGATAATTTCCTCGACACTGACCGATTCTGTATTGGTGCCACCGAAAGCGGTGAGCAGGTCCTTGAGCAGGGCGGAGATTTCCAGTGTCATTACGGCGAAGTCGGCATCGAAGCGTAGCGCTGCGTTATCGCCATCGGCACTGTCTGCCTTTTCCAGTAACTCATCGCTGAACTTAACGCGCTTGAGGGAAAGCTGGTCATCGACCAGGAATTCGACTCCGCCGCGCCACACCAATCCCAGCTTGTGCACCTGTAACCCGGCCACTAGGTGATTGTGGATTTCTTCCGCACACAGATCCTGGTTTTTACAGCGAATGACACTGCCACTGTCTTTGGGGTCGCGCAGTTCGCATTCGTGGCCAAATTCAAATTGCGCTGGGGCCTCTGGTGCAGTGAGCCAGTGGGTCATGGTTTGTTGTGGCAGGTTCTTAGCTGATAAGGGTATTACAGCAAGGCCACTAATCGCTTCGCGCAGGTTTTCCAGCAATTCCTCGGCAGCGGAGGCTGAAGAGGCATCCACCACCACCCAGCCATCCTGGGGGGCAATATAGGCATAGTGAAGTCGCGATCGGGCAAAGGCCTTGGGGCGCATTTCCAGCAGTACTTCATCCTTGAGATTTTGCCGCTCTTTGCGGCCTACTTGGCGGGCTTCTTTTTCAGAGATAGCTTGGGCGAGCTCTTCCACCTTTTCATTCACGACTGCTGCAGGCAGAACCTTTTCCTGCTTTTTGGCACAGATCATTAGGTAGCCATTGGTGGCGTGCACCAGCTGGCTGCCGTGGCGGCCCAGAGGGGGGACCCAGCCATAGCGACTAGAATCCTGGCTGCCGCAGGGTACGAATGCCTGAGATTCCAGCAGTTCGTTTAATGTTTCGGCATTGAGGTCGAATTCTTTGGTCAAGCGGTAGATACGAAGGTTTTTAAACCACATACATCAGGCCATTTATTTTGAGTTGCGAGTGCGGTCGCCAATTATGCTGAAACTAGGGCGGGGCAGCTAGTGATGTGTTCCCAAATGCCTGATTGGATATTTTTACACCACTTTCTATCACCGGGCTTAAGGGGCGCCAATGGTGCCCCCCCAAAGTTGAAAGGGCTACCTCAGAAAGCCGCCCAAAGAGGGTCCGGTGGCCTGATCAAAATCAGCGGCGTGAAGCCTGGCAACTTTCATATAGATAAAGCAATCCGGTTTTGGCCCAAAGTGGCATCGTTGGATATGCTACGGGGTCAGAAGGAAAGGATACACTGCGCTCGAGACGCGCTGTGAAACATCCCTGTAAGCTCGTAATCGGCATCCATGCCTCATACGGTCCCGAGCGCAGTGTATTCTT